>JAFDHS010000378.1 GCA_019308655.1 Deltaproteobacteria bacterium | reverse complement strand
GGAAAACAGAAGCGATAATTTCCCCGGTATCGGTTCGAAGTGCACGGAGTTCAACCGTCCCCTTGAACGACTTTATAGCTGATCCCACCGACCCCATAGATTCCTGCAGATTTAATTTCCCGACGATGACCACATCCGCATACCCATGACGACCTATATTCACGGCAGTTTTGTCGTCAAAATCAGCGTTGAAAAGATTTTTACCGGCCAAATCCTTGGGTATGCCCTCATGGTCAAGGACCAAAAACCCTTTTTCCCTCATGGTTTCAGCCATCGTTCTTTCCGCCGCGGTTTCAGGGAGACCCGTTCCGTCTCCTCCAAGGTGTTCCGGTGCGGTATCTTTGGGATGCTGTTTTGCCATAAGGAACAAAATTTTGAATTTTTTGCTTTTGCCGGGAATAACCTCGGTATCGGACAAGGATTGTTTAAGATTCTCCACTGAAACCGATGCCTGTAACATTACTCCATAAAAATTTTCATACCGGGTTTCGGCCAGGACCCTGTACTCCCTGATAAAATCATCTGAATTACCATAAAGAATCTCATTAACCTTATGAAAATTTTGAACCAGAGGGTCAAGGGGTAAAACGTTCCCAACCGCCTGCTCCAATGCAGAAAGTAAAGCGTCTGAAATTGCCTGTTCCCTTGCAGCCGCAGTGTTGCCCTCACTGATCCTTGCCCTGCCCATGGCATTGACAATAACCGTATGAGATAGTTGTTCCTCCGCTTGAATAGCAGCGGATGTCGACAGCAGCACGGCAAAGAATAAAATCAGATAGGCCAATTTTTCCCTAAAGCAAAAAAACTTAAACATGCCTCGCCTTTTCAACTCCTATGCTTTCCTTGCAAGTGCATAATCTGCAAGCATTAAAAGTATTTTTTTTGTTTTTGAATCCTTAAAAAAACAAAGGCCTTCAGTTGCTTTTTCAATATATTCCGCCGCCATATTTTCAGTATAAGCAATACCTTGGTATTTTTTTAACAGTTCCTTAAACATTTCAAATTCACGAACGGAAAAATCTTTATTTTTGATTATGCTCTCCATCAGGGATTTATCTTTGGAACCGGCCCGCTTCAAGGCGTATATCACCGGCAGCGTCAGCTTGCCCTCTTTCAAATCCGTACCGACCTCTTTGCCGAGAGATTTTGTGTCCGAGGTGTAATCAAGCAGGTCGTCAGCCATCTGAAAAGCGATCCCCATGTTTAAGCCGTAATCTGCAAGAGCCGTTTCTTCTTTTTCGGTTGCATCGGCAATAAGAGTACCTACACGACATGCGCCTTCTATCAAAACCGCAGTCTTGCGTCTGATGACCTCCATGTATTCCTTTTCCGAAAGGTCCAAATGCCCTTTTCGAATCAGTTGGTGGATCTCCCCCTGGGACATCTCTTCGGTTATCCTGGCAATGACCTTGATGATCTTTATTTTTTCCGTTTGCGCTGCAATGGAAAGTGCACGGGCAAGTAGAAAATCTCCTACAAGAACAGCAGTGGAATTGCCGGAAATTGAATGGGCCACCGGTTTACCCCTTCGCAAAGCGGCATCATCTACAAGGTCGTCGTGTAACAGGGTCGCGGCATGCAGATATTCAACCATTATGGAAAAACTTTTGTCCCCGGTCCATTCGTAACCGCAAATTCTTGCGGAAAGGACCATCAGCAAAGGTCTTAGCCGTTTGCCGCCACTGAACAATATATGGTTTGCCGTCTGTGAAACCAGATCAAGATACGGGTTTAACCTTTTTTATCAAGGCAAATATCTTACGTTTCAGTTTACTGCTCATACAACTTCTCCTACAAGATCATATTCAAGAGCATCCGTGATCCTGACATTTACAAAATCGCCTGTCTGCAATTCAGCGGAGTTAATATATGTGATTCCGTCCACCTCCGGGGCCTGAAAAAAGGTACGGCCCGTGTAACGGTTACCTTCCATTTTATCCTGGACCAAAACCGCATAGGTTTTGCCGATGTGTTTGCGGTTGCTTTCCAGAGAAATCTTTGCCTGAGCGGTCATAAGCTGTTCATAACGCTTTTGTGCAACACGCTCCGGAACATGATTCGAGAGCCTGTGAGAAGGAAGATCTTCGGAATC
>JAFDHS010000377.1 GCA_019308655.1 Deltaproteobacteria bacterium | reverse complement strand
CTGGATCAGATTACACGGGAGGACATTGTTTCCGGTAACAGAGAGACCGAAAAAGAGACCGGTATCCCCTTTATGACCGATGTGAATGATGAAACTGCCAAAAAGATATTAAACACTTAGAATGTTATAAACATATCAGCTTAATCAAAGCCTTCCGGAGAAAGCCTTCCGGAAGGCTTTCTTATTTTGTCCGCACTCCTTACTTCACCTTGATCCACAGCAGCCGGACCCAGTCGGGTCCAGGATTTTTCCACTGCCGGGGTATTTCAGAGGTCAGGTAGACCAGGTCACCGGTCTGCACGGAATAAGCGGTATCTTTCATTTTTATTTGCAATTCCCCTGACAACACATACCCGAGTTCCTCTCCCTTATGGATAAAAAAATGAGAGGAAATCGTTTTAAGAGGTGGAATTTCAATAATATAGGTTTCAGCCTTAGGTTTAAAATCCAGTGGTGTCACAAGCCTTGCAGATATATTTTTTTTCAGTGGATCAGGCAATTGGACGTCCATTGCTTCCGAAGGCCTGAAAATGACCTGATTTTTAACATCTTCCGAATCCCTGAAAAAAGAGCTCACCTCAACACAAAGGATTTCCGCCATTTTGAACAGTGCCGGTAAAGATGGATAAATCAAGTTACTTTCCACCTGAGAAATGGTACTGGGTGTCACCCCCACGAGTTTGGCCAGTTCCGTCTGAGATAAACCTTTTTGGGTACGGAGTTCTTTTAAGCGTATTCCCAGGTCAATGCGGCTCGTGGTACACTTTTCCGAATTAAAGGTAACCTCCAAATCTTTATTCCAGTAAGGATAAGGTTTGTTGAGCGCTTCGGAATTATGTTTTTCCGCTTTTAAAATGCTTAAAAACATTTTACCTCTTTTGATGGACAAATCAATGACCACCTGTGCAATTTGATTGATACCGGCCTTGAGCCGGTTTGAATGCGCTCTTTTTTCAATAATCCAGTAAGCAATCGTGTTCAGCTCATACAAGCGGGGGCAGGAGTGGGAATAAAATTCAGGCAGAAAACCGAGGCAAGGCTTCCGGCATCATCATACCAAACCACATTATCACCAATAAAAATCCCCCCAAGAAGCCGGTCCAGCTGATCTACCCCGGAAGTCACCCTGATTTTTTCAGAACTCATTAATTCGCCTCACTCAAGCTGCCCGTTCCACTTCGGCATCAATTTTCGATCCCATGTTACGTTCAGCTAAAGCTAACTCATACATTGTTTGGAGATTCATCCAAAAGCGAGTACTGTTGCCAAAATAACGGGAAAGTCGAAGGGCTGTTTCCGGGCTAATGCCACGTTTTCCATTAAGGATTTGCGTAATACACCCTGAAGGTACACGTAATGACAGGGCAAGTTTATTAGCTGTAAGTTTTCTTGCTTCAATTTCACGCTTAAGAATACGTCCGGGATGAATTGGTTTCATGATTTTACCCCTTGTGGTAATCGGTAATTTCAACATCGCAGGCATGACCGTCCTTAAAACGGAAACAAATACGCCAAGGTCCGTTTACCGTCATCGCCCATTGCCCGGCCCTGTTGCCGGATAATTTGTGCAGGCCGACGCTTTTTAACGGGCTTAAATCTTTTAAAGATTCTGCGGCATCAAGTGTGGCCAGCAAATCTTCGGCAGCATCCACATCCAAGCCCCGAAATTTGGAAATTTTATCGATTTTTCGTTCCCACGTGGGAACGAAAAATCGATAAAACTTTTGACTCTCAAAAACTTTAGCTCACTTTTCCACCGGTTTATTTCCGATAAAATCTCCCCAAATTTCATTTACCTGGTCCCTCAAGTCACGAAATTTATCTTCAGGAACGCATGCGGGTTTTTTCTCTTTGAGAAACCGGGCCCTATCGCTCTCAATGATGCCTGCTTCGGCCAGCGTTTCAAGCAAGCGAATGTTGTCGGTCCATTTGACCAGTTCGTTGTTTTCATGGGCATGCAGCAATACCAGATACTGAACAAAAAATTCGATATCAACGATTCCACCCCGGTCCTGTTTGAGATCGAAAATACCCGGTTTGGACAAAGAGTGTTCCTTTCGCATCCGTTCGCGCATGGTGATGATTTCTTCCTGAAGTTTGAGTCCGGAACGAGGAAGGGCAAGGATTTTTTTTCGTATCTCTTCAAAACGTCTTGCGATATGACTATCTCCGCAAATTGCTCTGGCCTTCACAAGGGCCTGATGTTCCCATGTCCATGCTTTTTCAGAATAATAGGCTTCAAAGGCTTCCACATGGCTGACCAGTACCCCTGAAATACCGCTGGGACGTAATCTCATGTCCGTCTCATAAAGAATTCCCGTAGGTGTATGAATCGTCATGAAATGGATTATTCTTTGCCCAAGACGGTTAAAAAATTGGGTATTGTTTATCGGCCGATCAGCACCTTTTGTTTGTCCTTCGGCCCCTGCATGAAGAAAAACCAGATCCAGATCGGACCCATACCCGAGTTCTATTCCCCCAAGTTTTCCATAAGCAATCACGGCAAAACCTTTATCGCAGACACCTGATTGTGTAAGGCATGCCGGAGCCCCGTGTTTTTTAACCAGATAATTCCACGACAACTGTAAAATTTCATTGATGACCGTTTCGGCTATATCCGTAAGATAATCACTGACCTTCATCAAAGGGAAGGCACCGGAAACATCCGCCGCTGCTATGCGGAGTGTATGGGCCTGTTTAAAAATACGCACTTCATCCATCTGATACTCAAGATC
>JAFDHS010000376.1:720-2618 GCA_019308655.1 Deltaproteobacteria bacterium | reverse complement strand
AACTCGATATACACAAGTTTCCAGTCGATTTTCGGGATGGAAAATGTCGGCATATTGACCGGCGACAGAAAAGAGAATCCCGAGGCACCGATCATTGTCGGAACAACCGAAATTCTTCGGAACCATCTGTACGACGCCATGCACAGAGGAGAAGATCTGGAAACCGATTTTGTCGTACTGGATGAAGCCCATTTTTTGGGTGATGAAGATCGAGGTGTCGTCTGGGAAGAGGTTATGATTTACCTTCCGTCCAGGACCCCTCTTCTTATGCTCTCGGCCACCGTTGGAAACGGCAATCACATCGCCGGCTGGCTGTCTTCGATACGATCAAAAGAATGCATGGTGGTTGAAGAGACCAAAAGGCCGGTCCCCCTTTCCCCGGTTTTTTTTCATCCTTCAGGGACCCTTTTTCCTCTTGTTTCACAAGCCGGTGAAAAAGGAAAAAAAAGAATTCACAAAAAGGTTGTATCGTATATAAACAGCAAGAATCCTCCCCTGCTTTCACATCCGAGAAGCCTGCCGCCCATGGGGGACATTCTGCGCGTTTTGAAAAAGTATCAACTCCTTCCCGCAATATTTTTCCTTAAATCACGGGCGGATTGTAACAATGCGATCGAACTTTGTACGGAAGAAATTCTGTTAACTGATCCGGAACGCAAAGAAAAACTCAGCCGGAGAATAAAAGAACTTACAGCACAAAATCTTCATACTTCCAAACACAGGCAACTGTGGAATCTTGAGAATTTAGCCGTAGGTGCTCACCACAGCGGGCAATTGCCGGGATGGAAACTGGTCATAGAGACCCTTTTGACCGAAGGGCTTCTCGATGCCGTTTTTGCAACTTCCACCGTGGCGGCCGGTGTGAATTTTCCATCCAGAAGCGTTGTGATTCTCAACTCGGACAGGTTCAACGGAAAAGAATTTTTACCCCTCACCCCTTCTGAATTTCACCAGATGACAGGAAGGGCGGGACGAAGGGGTATGGATAATATCGGATTTGCCGTCATGCTTCCCGGAAAATTTATGGATATCGGCATGGTTTCAAAGCTTATCGACGCTCCGCCTTCCGAAGTCCTCAGTCAAATCCGAATTAATTTTTCAATGGTCCTTAATCTTCTGCTTTCACATACGCCGAATCAAATCGATGAGCTTTTAAAAAAATCCTTTGCAACATACCTGATCACAACAAGGAAGAAAAAGAAAAAGCCGTTGATCTTTATGGAAGACGACCACAAGTATCTGTGGCGGGATTTTTCACAGCACCTCAATTTTTTGAAAGAAAACGGATATGTCAGCGAGAATGACGAACTTACCGATGACGGCGTATGGACTTCGCAACTGAGAATCGACCAACCGCTCATGATCGCTGAAGGCTTCCGGCTCGGAATTTTTCCTGAATCCGACCCGGCACTCCTTGCCGCAATAATGGCATCCTTTGTGAACGAACGGGAATCAGAAGAAACTTATGATCATGAACTCATGCCGAAAGAGCTTCTGACATTATTCCTCAATATAAAAAAGAGCCTGAAACCATTTGCAAAACATATGACCCACCGGGGATTTGAGGCCAGACAACTTCTCATAGCTCCGGCACTCACCGTATATGCCTGGGCATCCGGACAGCCATGGGAGAAGGTACTTGCATCATCCGATCTGGCGGAAGGAGATCTGGCCAGACTGATCATGAGAACAGCCGATAACCTGAATCATATTAAAAACCTTAAAAACGTCTTTCCTGAAGTTGCTGAAACATCGGCAAGGTCAATCGATCTGATCATGAAGGAACCGATTACGGATTAATGATTGCCGATGGCAGACTTAAGGTCAGCCAGAAACTTTTCCAGGTTTAACCCGTACTTTTCGGAAACCTCCTGCAGGGAATCAAAAAGTGCCCGGCA
>JAFDHS010000376.1:0-695 GCA_019308655.1 Deltaproteobacteria bacterium | reverse complement strand
CTCCAGAATGGTCATCTCCAGCCGAATAGGCGAGTCTTGTGCAGAATCAGCTTTGGCCAAATGTTTCGCCTCTTTTTTCAAAAATCTCTTTGAGTGAACTTGGGATATATTTAATAATTTCTATCACTTGTGTGGCGGGTGTCGGTTCAGCATAATATCCGGCCAGACGATTAATCCGTGCGGCAAGTTCACAGGCCCTGGGAACCTCCATACCTGATCCGATCAGCGCAGACACAATACCGGTCAGGGTATCGCCCGTGCCTCCAATCGCTTCCATTGTATCTATCGAAGGGGTATTAATGGTCGCCAGAATCTCCTGCCGGGAAACCACATAATCCTGTTCACCTTTAACCAGGAGATGTCGCGCAGAATTTTCATACATGTATGCACGGGTAATCATCTCCGGTACCCTGTTTTCTTCCTGGAGAATAAAACCTCGCGTGTAAAAAGGATGAGGAGCCTCTTCATCGGCTAAAAAGGCCAGTTCACCGACATCAGGCGTAAAAAGATCATATTCGGTTGACTGCCCGCTCATTTTGGCGGCGTACATAAAACCCGCATCTGCAATCAGAAAGGGACGCTGTTTCATCTCCTCGACGGCAAAAAGAACACGATTATGCCAATCCACATCCGGTTGAAGATAATGAAATGCGATGGTGTGAAAATCAGATTCAGCCAGATTTCCTGCCAGATAT
>JAFDHS010000375.1 GCA_019308655.1 Deltaproteobacteria bacterium | reverse complement strand
AAGCAGGCCGGCTACGTCCGGGGGCAGATAATGCTCAAGGAATTGAGTCACAGCGGTCCGGCGCGTGAAAACCTCTTTGAAAAACTTGTCATGGGGATTGGTGATTGGGTTCATAAATACAAAATTATCACAGCGGTCGAACTTGTTCAATATCTGAAAGAAGAATTATCAACCAGTGATAAGATACTCCTCCACAACTCCAAGCAAACGATGTAGGATGGGCAAAGCGGAGCGTGCCCATCTTTTGCTAAGGAATTTCTCATAGTCACAGATCAAGGTTTGACCCTATTTCCTTTGGATCGGAGTTGAATTTCCGTTTGCTTTCCATGATAGCAATAATTATTATAAAAACATGGAAAATTCACGGTAAATTTTTCTGTATTTGTTTTAAGTTAATCATTAAAGGAGAGAGAATCATGAGCTTATTAGAAACAATCATCCAGCATGTACAGGATTTACCGAAACTTGAACAGGCTGAAGTCCTTAATTTTGTTGAATATCTTCAGGCAAAAGTCAAAAAACAGGAAAATAAAGACTGGTTAAATCTTTCTCTTTCTTCTGCAATGCGCGGATTGGAAGATGAACAGACACCATACTCAATCGAAGATCTTAAGGAATCTTTCTCATGATTGCCGAAGGTCAGATCGTTCTTTTCAGATTCCCTCAAACAGACCAGACAAAAGGAAAGCTTCGTCTTGCCCTTGTAATTCGTCAATTACCCGGTTAATATGATGATTGGTTAATTTGTATGATCTCTTCGCAGCTTTACCAAAGAATCCCTGGTTTTGATGAAGTGATTACCCCAGATGATTCAGACTTTAAACAGTCTGGTTTAAAATTACCGAGCGTTATCAGAATAAGCAGAATTGCCGTGGTTGAAGGAAATATCCTTTTAGGCAAATTAGGGCAAATTGATACCCACCGTTTATTTCTTATCAAACAAAGGCTTTCTCAGTGGCTGCAAGGCACATAACGGTTGCCAATTATTTTGTTTAAGATTCCGAATGTAATCGTTGGTGGTCAATGATTTAAATGCCGCCACCGTAGGATAGGCCACATTGCATAAGGGTTAGAAGAACCTAAAAATAATTCCTATAAATTTAGATATTTATGAGTTTAATAATTGAAGCCGTAAATTGAGTGGCCCATCTTATGATCAAGCCCAAATTTCTAATCATCAGTTTACTGTATACCGTCTATTGTGCTCGGGTAATATTTCATATTTTTGATGGACACGGCAAACTTTTGAACATCTTTCACAGCATAGTCATCGACAATTGCTTAGTCAATAGTCAAGGTTTGACCCCATTCTCCGAACATATAACTATCCTCTTGTCCTCCTTTTTTACCGCAAAAAATGACAAGCATTGTCCATTGAATTTTTGATACCATGTTGATATTATAATTTTATGCCAAGAAAAATTCGACAACTCATTAAAGATCTTGAAAAAGCAGGTTTTTTAAATCGGGGCGGCAAAGGAAGCCATCGAAATTTTTTCCATCCCAAGGGTATTGCAATTACAATTTCCGGTAAACCTGGAGACGATGCAAAGAATTATCAAGAAAAAGAAGTTCAAATAAAAATAAAGAGGTCGAAAAAATGAAAAAAAAAGACCGGTATTTAAAAATTGTTGAATGGTCTGAGGAAGACCAATGCTATGTTGGTTCAATTCCTGGATGGATAGGCAAATGTTGCCACGGTGATAATGAAGAAGAAGTTTATCATGAATTGTGTCAAATACTTGAAGAGTGGATTGAACTTTATGAAAAAGATGGTATACCATTACCGTCAAAGATAACAGCGAAAAATTATTCAGGCAAGTTCCAATTACGCGTTGATAGTGACCTGCATAAAGCGCTTACTATTCGAGCAATGCAAGAAAATGAAAGTTTAAATAGTTTTTGTGCGAAAATATTAAGAAAAACTGTTTTGCATTCAGGTATATCAAAGGCTAATAATGCTATTGAGAGGGGCTAAAATGAAGAAACGGCTCCGTAAGAAAAAGCATTTGGGTGAATTCACTGAGTGGGGACGACAACTTGTCATTATGCGAAACAGGATGGATAAATTTGATGAATTTCTTGATGCCTTCATAGATGAGGCTATTGAATCAAATGGATGCTACTGTGGCGGTGGTGGTAAAGTAGACAAACTGGACGTGATAGTTAATCTTGGCCGTCGTTCTGACGACCCGGATGCCAGACTGAATAGGATTACAGCATGGCTCGATGCTCGATCTGATGTCAAAAACTGGAGAGTGGGTGAGGAGTTTGACATTTGGCATGGAGACGTCCAAGATATAATGACAAAATTTACTCCGCCAACCGCTTTAAGGAATAAATTCCCTCCAGGCCGCTGATCGGCTTGGGCAGCTTCTCCTTTTTTGTATAATAAATTTCCTTGAATCGCTGATAGTTTTTTGACACAAAGGCTTTGGTGCCGATAATTCCTGAATCGGTAAAGTATCGGGTACGATATTGGAACCGCTGCGCCCGGCTCAGATTAAAATCATTATTCCGCTCTTTTTCCAGTGTTTCCCCATCAATTACATTTATATTCCCGTGTTTTTTTTCCGGACTTTTCAAAGCGCCGGCTTCATAAACATACCGGCGGTAACGCCGTAAACGTTCCGCATCATCCATCTCCCCAAATTCTCTGAGGCCGAAATCCAGGGAAAGAAAGTCGTTCTTATTTAACGTCTGAATATGATACCCCAGCGAGCACCAGCGATAATCTTCAGGACGGTTTACGATGCCGGCACGAATCGGATTCAGATCAATGTAAGCCAGGCAGTTGATCAAGGTCTCACCGTTTTCAACAATAACGCTCTTGAACCGATCCCCCCAGAGGGTGCCCCGACGATTATGCCTTTTATTATAAAAAAAGGTAAACCGCTGTTTGATCTCTTTGATAAACTCCGAAAGGCTGGACCATTTTTCTCGAAAACAGGGAATC
>JAFDHS010000374.1 GCA_019308655.1 Deltaproteobacteria bacterium | reverse complement strand
TATCAGATCGGGAGATTACGATGATGAAGACATCAAAGAGGCCATACTTCAGGTATGTTCGGAAATAGACAAGCCGGACACGCCGGCAGCCGAAGCCAGAAAGGCTTTCTACAGAAAGATAATCGGTCTGTCCGATGAGGCGCGCCGCCGCTTCAAGAAACAACTTCTGGCCTTGACCCGTGATCAGGTGATGGAAGCTGCGAAAAAGTATTTTGGTCCAAGCAGCGGGAAAAAGGCCGTGGCGGTCATATCCGGTGAAGAAAAATTAAATGAGGAAAACAAAAAACTTCTCGATAATCCCCTTAAGCTTTACAGGATATGAGTTTTTGTAGTGATCTAAAGTGATCTAAAGTTTGAAGTGAGCTAAAGTTAAGGAGTCGCTTTGCTCCGTCTTTTTATATAAGATTGATAGGATGTCTCAACTTTAGGCACTTTAGATCACTTCACACTTTTCAAAAGAATCTTTTCCAGATTTTTGGCTGTGGATTCTGAAATCGTTTTTCCGGACAGGGCAATGTCGATGGTATGCAGGCCCAGTGTCCGGTAAAGGGAAAGCAGTTCCGGTTTTTTTGATCCGATTTCATCAAGATGTCTTGTTATTGTTTCAATATCTCCCCTGGCAATAGGGCCGGTGAGTGCTGCGGGAATTCCGACTTTTTCGATATTGTCAAGGGTGCCTTCAACAAGGGGTTTGAGTATTTTAAAGGCGTCTTTTTTGGCTATTCCCGCTTCTTCAATCAGTTTGAACGCAAGGTCGAGCAGGGTGACCAGATAGTTTGAAGCGGTCACGGCAGCCGCATGGTAAAGAATTTTTGACTCCGTCTTTATTTTGGCAAAGTCGGCGCCAAGGTCTTTTACGATTTCCCGTGCCGTATTTACGGCCTTGTCCTCACCTTCCACCGAAGCCACAATACCTGCAAAAGGGTTGCCGTCGGTTTTTGAATCGGCAAAGCTCTGAAGCGGATGCATGGAGCCGGTAAAAGCGCCGCACGTTTTTGCCGAAGATAAAATCGTCGATGGGAGCGCGCCGCTGCAATGCAGCACAACGGTGTTTTTTGAAAATCCGTTGTGTTGAGCGATGTTGAAGCAGGTTTCCTGTATGACACTGTCAGGGGTGGTAATAAAGACAATATCCGAATCTTTAGTTATTTCCCAGGCAACCGTGCTGAAATGATTCGTACCGAGAATCCGGGCTGCTTTTTGGGCGGACGACCGATTTTTGCAGGAAAGGCCTGTGAGACGGTAACCCTTCTTTGTCAGGAATTTTCCCAAGGCGGTGCCGACTTTTCCACATCCTACAAGGGCAAAAGAAGGTTTCATTGGTTTTTCTCCATTATACCTAAATACCCCTGAAAATATTACCCAGGCTTTCAAGCTGCTCTTTTTACGGTAAAAGAAATGTGATGACCTGCTTTTGTTAACATATCCACCAGTGCATCAATTGTAAATTTGTCAATTTTTCCCCGTGTGACATCGCTGATGCGCGGTCGACTTACTCCCATTAATTTTGCAGCTTGTTCTTGAGTAAGATTGTTATCTTCAATATAGCCTTCAATTGCGGTCATAAGATTATGCTTGATATTCATTTTTTCCGATTCCTCTGCCGAGAAACCCAGGTCTTGAAAAATATCACCACATGATTCTGTAATTTTAGTATCCATTGGGATAGTTGACGTCATAATAAAACTCACTCCACCAACCGCTTTAAGGAATAAATTCCCTCCAGACCGCTGATCGGCTTGGGCAGCTTTTCCTTTTTGGTATAATAAATTTCCTTGAATCGCTGATAGTTTTTTGAAACAAAGGCTTGGGTTCCAATAATCCCTGAATCGGTAAAACAAAGGCTTGGGTTCCAATAATCCCTGAATCGGTAAAGTACCGGGTGCGATATCGGAACCGCTGTGCCCGGCTCAGATTAAAATCATTATTCCGCTCTTTTTCCAGTATTTCTCGATCAATTGTATTCGCGTGTTCTTTTCCCGAACTTTTCAAAGCGCCGGCTTCATAAACATACCGGCGGTAACGCCGTAGACGTTCGGCATCATCCATCTCCCCAAATTCTCTGAGACCGAAATCCAGGGAAAGAAAATCGTTCTTATTTAACGTCTGAACATGATATCCCAGTGAGCTCCAACGATAATCTTCAGGGCGGTTTACGATGCCGGCACGAATCGGATTCAGATCGATGTACGCCAGGCAGTTGATCAGGGTCTCGCCGTTTTCAACAATAACGCTTTTGAACCGATCTCCCCAGAGGGTGCCCCGACGATTATGGGTTTTGTTATAAAAAAAGGTAAACCGCTGTTTGATCTCTTTGATAAACTCCGAAAGGCTGGACCATTTTTCCCGGAAACAGGGGATCTGTACATCGGAAAAGTCCCGGTCTTTGCCGTAAAAATTGATATGACGCTGCTTGATGTCCTGGTCCGAGAAGTCATTGCCGGGAAACATCCGGGCCAGAATATGGAAGTGGTTTCCCATAACACAATAGCCTAATATTTCAACAAAATACAACGTACTAAATTTCTGTATGAGTTGAACCATGTGGTCCTTTTCCACATCCCCAAATGGAAACCCGTCCAACGCCGTCCGGGACAT
>JAFDHS010000373.1 GCA_019308655.1 Deltaproteobacteria bacterium | reverse complement strand
AGCGTTATGATAGGCTATGGCTTTTGCGATGGTGCGCTTTTCCTCTTGGGTACACACAGAGAGTACCTTGTTCACACCCATCTGGCGTAATCCAAGTCTGGCATGATTTTCAGAAGCCTTATCGCTGAAGGTACCATACACCGCATACTGTTTGAATCTTCCGATGTCATGAAACAGCGCCATGGTTTCGGCCAGCATCATATCATATTCCGACACATCCAGCGCATTGCAGAGCATCAGTATATTACGGCATACCCGCTCCGTATGGTCTTCCTTGAGCCTTATGGATCGGTTATAGTCAGGATCATCCGTATAGTAACCGGCAACATAATCGGTAAACCATTTTTTTAAGGTTGCAAGATCTTTTTTATTCATTATCTTTTTCCTGACTTTCCCTCATTCCCACGCTCCTGCGTGGAAATGCATACCGGCGTAAGTCGTAAGCAGTTTCGTTAGTCAGTTGGATTGAGCTTTCGCTGTTAACGTTGGGTTTCGTGCCTCAACCCAATCTTTTTAATCATAAATAGATACGATGGGATTCGCAAGTTCATTTTTCTGATAAAGTTTTGCCCTTGATAAACTTCATTTTTTCTTTTAAATAACTCCCCATGGGATATGTTTTTGATTATCATGACGCCATAGCTTATGAAAAATGGCTTAATCATCAACGGGAGTGTTTTGGCACGGGTCCTGAAACACGGCTTATGCTTAATATGCTCAAGCCCTTTCGCGGGGAAACCGTACTGGATATCGGCTGCGGAACCGGTTCAAGCAGTCTCCCCTTTATCGAACTGGGACTCGATGTGACGGGAATTGACCCATCCACCTATATGCTTGATATTGCTTATAAAAGCATCGGAAACCGCGCGGATCTTCATCGCGGTGTGGCCGAAGACCTCCCATTTGAGGATAATTCCTTTAATTATGCCTCCCTTTTTACAACCTTGGAATTTGTCGAAGACCCCCGAAAAAGCATAGAAGAAGCCTGCAGGGTTGCAAAAGACAAGATATTTATCGGCGTATTAAACCGATATGCAATAAAAGGTATCCAACGGCGTATTAAAGGGATATTTGTGAAAAGCATTTACAATCATGCCAATTTTTTCAGTATCTGGGAACTCAAACAAATCATCTACTCCCTTTTAGGCAATGTGCCCATATACTGGAGAACCGTAAGCCGATTTTCGTCATCAAGTAAAATCTTTAACATAATAGATCAATTCGGCATTTTACAACGATCTCCCTTTGGCACCTTTACAGGCATGGTGGTTATACCTGTTCCCCGTTTTAAAACCAGGCCCCTTACACTTAAATACGCTCCCAAGCAAGCTGCCGACGCAATAACCGGTTGTGCCGGGAGTATAAGATTATAGAGAAATTGTGAATACGTTGCACGAACAGCCTGAAAAATTTAAATCTTCAGTTTATTTTTTTATAAACCGGATAATGACTTACGGCAGAATGATCAAGTTCAGCCATACGATTTTTGCCCTTCCCTTTGCACTCTCAGCCGTGGTGCTCGCTTCCCGGGAACATACCATAACCTTTATGGCTATCTTCTGGATTCTTATTGCGATGATCGGCGCACGTTCCGCTGCCATGGGCTTTAACCGGATCGCAGATGTCAGGTTTGACGCAAAAAATCCCCGCACATCACAACGGGCCATACCTGCGGGCAAACTTTCCAAAGCTTCCGCACGTCTTTTTGTTGTTTTATCTTCCGGTCTCTTTATCTTTGCTTCGGCCATGCTTGGCCGTCTCTGTTTTTATTTTTCCTTTCCCGTTCTCCTATTCATTTTCCAAGCGATTTACCTGGCTTTGCCATCTTTATCTTGGTTTTACCATATCACTGGCACCACTGGGTGCATGGATAGCCCTGACCAACACATTTTCATGGCCTGTTGTTTTTCTTTCTCTGGGTCTTATGACTTACATTGCCGGTTTTGACATCCTCTATGCATGCCAGGATACGGATTTTGATAAAAAAGAGGGCCTTTTTTCCATACCGGCAGTCCTCGGAATTAAAAAAGCGCTGGTCATCTCTTCGGTTTTGCATTTTTTTGCGCTCTGTTTTTTCTGTTTGATTCATATCACCTTTAATATGAATCTGACATACCTGTTAACGGTAATTATAATCGGACTTCTGCTTTTTGTTGAACACCTGCTTGTTAAACCCGGCGACCTGAGCAATGTAAACATCGCCTTTTTTCATATTAACAGTGCAATCTCCATCATTTTATTTGTTGGAATATTGACGAACGAACTGATCAGGCGGATGACGTGAATAAAAAAATCG
>JAFDHS010000372.1 GCA_019308655.1 Deltaproteobacteria bacterium | reverse complement strand
CTCCGGTCAGGACGGCCCAGAATCTCAAACCGGTCTTTTTCTGATTTCTCGATTCCTGAAATCACCTTCATCAACGTGGTTTTTCCGGAACCATTGGGACCGATAATAATAAAAAAATCACCCTTTTTGACGGAAAAGGAAAGATGCTTCAAAATCGGGGTATTCCCATAGGAATGATTTAAATTTTTTACACAAATTGCAGTATTCATCGTCTCGATCTTTTCAGCAGAAAGATAAAAAGCGGAGCACCGATCATGGCGGTAATCACGCCGGCAGGCATCTCGCCCTGATTCGGGAGGGTTCTTGCCAGCAGATCACAAAAAACCATATAAGCCCCGCCGCCAAAAATACACGACGGAACCAGCACCCGGTGGTCGGGGCCGAGAAGCAGCCGCAGCAGATGCGGAATGACCAGCCCCACAAACCCTAAAAGACCGCATTGGCTGACCGTGGCACTCACCATGAACGAGGTGCTCACCAGAAGGGTCACCGTAACGGCCTTTATGTTGACCCCCATGGTCTGGGCCATCTCCTTGCCCAGAAGCAGCAGATTCATGGTATTGGACAACCAGAAAATCAGGATAAAACAGGGCAAAACCATGGCGGCGAGTATCCATGCCTGCTCGATACCGGCCATGGAAAGGTCCCCCATCAGCCAGAACATGATATTGTGGAGCCGGATCCTGGGTCAGGGAAATCAGAAACATGATAAAGGCCGAACAAAAGGCATTGACCATCACGCCGGACAAAAGGAGCGAGTCTTTTTTCAGAATCGTCTGACCGGACGACATGACCAGAATCAGAAGAAGCGAGGCCGTGCTCCCGGCAAAAGCGGTCAGACTTACGCCCGGAAAACGGGACAGCCCCATCAGAATGCCGATAATGGCCCCAATTGCCGATCCGCCTGAAATTCCCAGAATGTACGGTTCGGCCAGCGGGTTTCGAAGCAGGGCCTGAAACACCAGTCCTCCCAGAGACAGGGTGGCGCCCACAAAAGCCGCCAGAATCGCCCGGGGCAAACGAATCCGCCAGATAATGGTGTCCAGCATGGAATCGGTTTGGCTTGCCCCCCACAGGGATTGTAAGACTTCATTTATTCCGTTTCCACTTGATCCCATGGAGATCCCCAGAAGCATTGCCGCAAATAACAGAAGCAGCAACAACAATGAGACAACCAGCAGGCGTCTTACCAAAATCGTTCGGGTCGCGTTCACTGTTTTTCCTTAAAAAGATCAGGATGAATCAGTCCGGCCAGTATTTCAAGACCATCCACCAACCGAGGGGTGGGCCGGTCAAGAATATCGGAATTCACCAGAAAAATACGCCCATTTTTAATGGCGGGCAAATCCGGCCATACGCCCATTTTTAATGGCGGGCAAATCCGGCCATTTGCTCCATTCCGCCTTCACCCGCTCAAATATTTCGCCTCGGGCCATGGACGTGATGATAAAGACCTCGGGCGAAAGCACAAGCACCTGTTCCTTGCTGAATCGCGGATAGGGAACCGGACCGGCCGTCAGATTTTCCCCGCCCGCCAGCACGATGAGTCTATGAATAAAGGTTTGGGTTCCCACGGATACAATGGGAGCGATCCCGATCTGAAAAAAAACCCGGGGTCGATGAGAGGCTTTAGCGACAACAGACTTGACCCGTTGAATCCGGGACTGCATGTCCTGAACCAGAAATTTCGCCCTTTGATCGGCACTCAGAAGCCCGCCGATTTCCAGGATCGTATCCATCACCGTCTCCAGATTTCTGGGATCCACCACATAGACCGGTATTTTCAGAGCCTCCAGCCGCTCAACCACTTCCCTTGGATTTCCGTCCTTAATTCCGATACACAGGTCCGGTTTTAACGCCACAATTTTTTCCAGATCCAGATGCACATAGGTCCCCACTTTGGGAAGTTTGGTCGCCTCAACAGGAAAATCACTGAACCGGGTCGCCCCCTTTACGCAATCGCCCTGGTCCAGCGCAAAAAGGATCTCCGTAATACTTGGCGCCAGAGAGACAATGCACCGGATGTTGTCCGGAATCACCACCTTTCGTCCCAACTGGTCCGTAACAACGCAGGTTTTTGATGAGGCTGCTGCCGGCAAGAAAAAAAACGTGATAAACAGAACAGGGATAATAAAATGTCGGTATTTCATAATCGGATTTATACATCCTCTACAAAAAAGTTTCGGAAATGGGTTTAATATAAACGAATTATAAGGATAGTAAATAGTTTTATTGCCGGGATAGTGTTGTGGATAGATAAAAATGCCGGGAAGAGTGAAATATAGCGAAACCCAGAGGGCTTTTGGTTTTGATAACCGATCTGCCCCCGTTTATTGAAATACTCCAAATAATTTTTTAAAATTTGATTTTGTATCCAACTCTTTCTAAGCTTTCAAGGCGAATATGAAAAATATTACCCAATATTGTGAAATATAATTCATAGATAGTTGATATTTTTATAATTTTTTTTATTGACATATACCCATAACCCAGAGTAAGTATTTTTTCAGCAGTTAACCTTTTAAAGCAGGGATTTCACGATGAAGGAGGTTTGCCTGAAAATGCCACTGTAAAGCTTTCAAGGGGAGAAGACGTTCCTTTGGAGGCTTTTTTATTTTTATCCCATTAAATAAGTTCCGGTTAGCAAATTGCCTAATCTGATCCATTAATCATTATAAAATGAGGAGGAATTTGAATGAAGGTTAAAAATCATGTGTTTATCGGCTTCACTTTTGCCCTGAGCGTTCTTTTGTTTTCTTGTGGTACATTGAATTTTATGGACACGATAGGTGGCGGCGGTTCGCTTGAAGTTGTACCCGTTCCCAGCCTCAATGAGCAGAAGGTTTTTAATAAGTTATGGACAACGGCTATTAAAGAAACCTTAAGGTTGGGATATACCTTGGACTATGAGAACAAAGAGGTTGGCGAACTTAGATTTTCCCAATCAGTTAACGAAAATAAATATGAAATAAGAGTTGCCTTTGGAGATCTTGATGACACATTAGGTTTTATGGTGACGGGTTCTACAAAGCAATTCATAAATCCTGTCATCGCAATAGATGTTAAAAAAATCAGAAATGCAATCAAAAAGTCTGCTGGGATAGAAACATAACTTAACCTTGAGGTATCCTATTCAAATTCTGGGGTAGCCAATATGTGTACGGAATTCGTAGACAATAAATTCCTTTTTTAATAGACATAACAGTACATGGGTGCTACAGTCAACACATGAGTATTTCGGAGATAAAACAAATCCTTGAAGAGATAAACATTCGGCCTGATGCAACTGAAAATGAGTTTGCATCTGAGGCCGTTTTTGCCCTCCTTCAGCTCGTTGAGCGTTTAAATAAAGATAATGAATGGTTAAAAATAGAAAATCAAAATCTGCGGGATGCGATTAACCTGCTCAAGGGAGAACAGGGAAAACCGACTGTTCTCGGTAAGACAAAAGGAAAGCAGGGCAATATCTCGTCGGAAAAAGAAAGAAAAAAAAGGGAAATCAAGGAAAAACCAAAATCCAAAGCAAAGAAGGATAAGATAAAGGTAAACAGAAACGAAATCTGTAAAATTGATAAGTCCATTTTGCCGGAAGATGCCGTATTCAAGGGTTATGAGACGACCCTTGTTCAGGAAATTCTGATTACTACAGACAACGTTGAATACAGTAGAGAAAAGTATTACTCTCCGTCGCAAAATAAAATTTATCTCGGAAACTTGCCGATTGGAGTTACAGGCGAATTTGGCCCTTGCACAAAAACGTTGGTCTACACACTTAAATACTCCGGCAATATGTCCCAGCCAAAGATAGAGGAGCTCCTGGCAAATTGCGGTATTTCCATTTCACAATCAACGATTTCGAGGATTCTTACGAATGATGAAATCGGTTTTGGCAAAGAAAAAGAGGATATTTTCCTCGCTGCTCTTGCTTCTACGCCGTACCATCAAGTTGACGACACCACCGTAAGGGTAAATGGTGAAAATCACTACTCGCAAATTTTTTGCAATCCTTTCTATACGGCCTTTTTTACCGTCCCCCACAAAGATCGTTTGACGATCCTTGACATATTACTCTGCGGCAAAGAGAGAACCTACCTGTTCGACTCCAATGCATTTGATCTGCTCTCAGAGTTTAACATCTCCCAAAAAATTATCGGTCAGATAATGCAATTGAAGAAAGACGGGGAAATGTCCGAAGAGGAAATGCAGGAGATGCTCGGCAAACTCTACCCGAAGCGGAAAAAGGGAAAGAATAACAAAAAAAGAATTCTGGAAGCCGGTGCCATAGCCGCTTATCACCAGCAAACAGACATTCCCGTTATCGACATACTTTTGAGTGATGACGCTCCCCAATTCAAAAAATTGACTGCGGCACAGGCTTTATGTTGGGTTCATGATGGTAGACATTATAATCGCCTAAATCCCATTGTTCCGCTGAACGTCGAAATACTTGATAAGTTCAAAACCCGTTTCTGGGACTTTTATGGCGAACTCCTGAAATATAAAACGAATCCAACACCTGAAAAAGCTGATATCTTATCCGCTGACTTTGACCGGATTTTTTCCACGAAAACCGGCTATGAGGATTTAGATGACCGAATTGAAAAAACCGGGAAGAAAAAGGAAGCTCTTCTCCTGGTACTAAAACATCCTGAACTACCCCTGCACAACAATGCTTCAGAATTAGCCGCAAGGGTGGAAAAACGCAGGCAGGACGTCAGTTTGCAAACAAAATCAAAAGAAGGCACCGATGCCAAGGATGCATTTCTAACGGTTGCTCAAACTGCCAAAAAGCTTGGCGTCAATATCTACAAGTACATAGCTGATCGCATTTCCAAGAAATTCAATATGCCCTCCCTTGCGGAACTGATTACTCAAAATTTTCTGCCACAAATTGAGTAGCACGGTGTTTTCAATCCATTCAAATTTTCAAAGCATTCTTCTTGATGTACCGATGGAAAATATCTTGTCGGGGAGTATGAATTTATGCGTTCTTTTATCCCTATCCGGAATAGATGGTGAGTCTTATACCCCGAAATTTGAATAGGATACCTTGATGGCTTGTTTTCAATTCCTCTGGGTTCTTACCGGATCTTTGTGTTTGTCGGGCTGAAAAGTTAATGGGGCCGCCATCGCCCGCAGAAAGTCAATTGGCATCTCTTATGTGTATAAATGACTCACAAGATAACGTGTAAAAACGCTATTATTGTAACGTTTTGTAACAATCTCATCAGTCATAAGTTCTCATAACATACTGAAATCATTAATAGCGAAAAATTGAAATCGAAACAATCGGATATAATGATTTCAAAGACTTATAGATTATGTATCAAAGAATTACAGAGAACTTTTGACTCACGAGTTATTTAAAATGGAGGTTAATAACGATGATCATAGATTTTCATACGCACATTTTTCCTGAAGAGATCCGCAACGGCAGAGAAAAATATTTTCCATCCGAACCCGCTTTCAAGCTGTTGTACAGTCCGGCCACTTCAAAACTGGTAGGTACAACGGAAATTATCGACGCAATGGATGAAAATGGTGTGGATATGTCGGTGATTTTCGGTTTTCCATGGAAAGATGCCGATACATTCAAAAAACAAAACGATTATATTATGGAATCGGTTGCAAAGTACCCCAAACGGCTTATCGGTTTGGGCTGTTTTGATACATTCAGCAAGGAGGCC
>JAFDHS010000371.1 GCA_019308655.1 Deltaproteobacteria bacterium | reverse complement strand
CCCGTGAAAACGCCACTTCAACAAAGAATATAAGCGATCTTCAAGCCATATTGAATGATCTTATGCAAAATGCCAAGATCAATGAATCAAGCCGGCTGGCAACCTATGTTCAGGGATCCTTATACAATCATATGAAAAGAAAATATGGTGGAATCAAAAACAAAGGCGTAAAACAGGCACCGTTTTATGTACTTCTGGGTGCTCACATGCCCGCCATACTCGTTGAAACTTCCTTTATCAGCAATAAAAAGGAATGCAAAAGATTGATCAATTCAAAATATCAGGACCGATTATGTGAAGGGATAATAAAGGGGATAAAAAAATACATCACCGAGACAAATCCGACCGCATTTTTAAATACAAGTCCTCAGCGGAAAGGTGAAAGCTGACTGAAACCGGAATTATTTGCCACAAAGTCACGAAGGCACAAAGTATTTTTTTAGATTATATCCTTAGTGTCTTTGTGCCTTGGTGGCGGAAAGACTTTTTTGCCATAAAATACACCAATTTCAGGATTAAGATACTAAGACACATGCAGAACGATGCCGGCCACACATGCAGAACGATGCCGGCCGGCAGGGCTTCGCCGAACAGGGTGCTCTCTTCCTGCTTTACCATAGGGGCTACCTTTGTTAAGAATCTTAAATCAGAAATAAAAAACTCATACGGGGTCATCCAATCAATAATTTTTTCAATCAGTAAATGATCGAGGTCTCTCATGCGGTCACCGGTTCTGCGTGCCAATTGTGCAAGGGCCGTCCCCACCGGCCTGGGATTTTGCCAGTCCTGAGCCAGAAGCGTCTCGATCCAGGAAGAGACTTCACCGGGTGGTATTACCCTGTCCGCAGGTCCGTAAAGAAGCTCACGGGCACCCATACGCGAAAGCGACCATAAGTGCTGAGGTCTGCATTTCTTAGGCTTTATTTCGGAAAGGAGAAGACGTCCCCACTTTATTTTGTCCTTAACCAGAAGTTTTTCCATATTCGCTACCGCCATCCAGATTTCAAGGCGTTCCTGGGGCGGCATGCTGACCTTGGTGCCTTTTTTCCCCATCATAAGGAGAGTAATATCCTGAAGAAACTGTCTTTGCTGCCCCGATTTCAAGCCCCCTGCAACCCGTCTCCACATGATCCACCATTCGGAACGAACCTGTGGATTTTTTGAATGGATAATACCCTTATTGTATATTTTCCATAAGGCCTTAATCCGATGCTCGTCAAAACCGTCTCCAAATCCGGGACGTATACAGAATCCTGCAAGATTAAGCCACCTGCTCTCCCGGACAGGTGATAAAGTTCTGGCCGCCGCAAGCTTTAACAGTTCATCCGATATGGAACGGATAAAAGAAAGAGGCCATTTTTCCTTGGGCCTCTCAACAATTTTTGCAATTTTTTTAACTAAATTATCAAGAACTGCCTTGTCGGATCCGACAGAATCGATTTTATCCGAAAATGCCTTGCAGACTTCCAGGCGGACATTTTCAACCATTGACGATTCAAAGACTTCTCTGTCCGTAACTTCGGCAGGACCCGGTATATAGCCGGATGCGGCACGCAATTGAAACTGCAGCTGCCAGCGATGGCTGCTTACAAGAGAACGGCACCAGAGGGAAAGGGTTCCCATCTCCGTATATTCAGCCTCAATATGTACAGGTATGCTTGTTTTAACCCCCTTTTGACCAAACTGGACAACCGTCTGAATCGGAGGAAGAGAAGTTAATGAATCATCAATCTTTACAAGATCTCCACACGTGTCGCCCGAACGAAAACTGGAGCTGAAAACATCGAAAGCAACCGGCTGGTTGGTCAGCACTTCAAATTTTTTGTCTTTCAACTCGATTTTCGAGCCTTCATCAAGGCCCCTTTCCACAAGACAAATCGCATGGTTCCTATCTTTGGATTTATCCTTCTTTTTTGAAACGGCAAGATAATATGCCCGGGGACTTCCGCTCCCTACCCTCACTCCCTTTCCGGTTTTAACAAGGCCATAATAGGAGGCACCCAGTGCAACAGCCAAATCAGGATCAGGATTTTCAAGAACTCCGGGAATCTCCGTGTTCTCTTCCTTAAACCAGTGACGTATGGCGCTTCGAATCCTTTCCTGGATCAGAACGGGTTTTAATGAACCACCGTTAAAAAGGATAAGGTCGGGTATGGGATATTTTTTTAATATTTTTGCGGCATCTTCCTTATGGTGTTCTAAAAACCAACCCAGATGACGGGTTATGGCAGGTTCGGGTTCATAGGGAAGTCCCAATTCGGTTATACCCTTTCTGATAATTCTTTTCTTTATCGTTTCAGGGTCCACCAAGGGAAAAAAACCTCCAAGAAGCGTCTCTTCCAAGTCCTCACGCTTCAAGTCGGCTGAAAGGGTTCCTGCAATAAGAGAACTTCCTTCCCCCATTAACGTTATTTTTTCAGATTCCGACTGTCCATTGAGTATATTCTCTTTGGCCTGGCGACACTGATGACAAAGG
>JAFDHS010000370.1 GCA_019308655.1 Deltaproteobacteria bacterium | reverse complement strand
GGGCATGACTGCCTCATTGCGAAGGCGATTTTCAGGAATACGTTTTTGAGCTATCGCAATTTCCTGTTTTTTATGTTCAACGATTTTGCTTAAAAAATCTTTTTTCATGATATTGGGTCCCCTTTGTCTGCGGCTTATCCGTTTTCCCGGGTGAAGCGAACAAGTTCTTCGAGTTTTCTCATGGCTGATCCTTCATCAATCGAAGCTTCGGCCATCCTGATTCCTTCCATAAAATCTTTTGCCTTTCCTGCTGCAACAATGGCTGCGGAAGCATTCAGAAGAACCACATTTCGTTTGGGGCCTTTTTCGCCGGTAAGGATTTTTTTTGTTATATTTGCGTTCACTTGAGGGTCTCCGCCTGCAAGGTCTTCCGGATTTGCTTTTTCGCCGAAGAATTGTTCCGGTGTAATGTCATAGGTGGTGATCAGTCCGTCCTTGAGTTCAGAGATCCGGGTAGAGGCACAAACCGTGATTTCATCCATACCGTCGTGCCCATGGACGACAAACGCTCTTTTGGAGCCGAGAATCCGGAGAACCTGTGCAAACATTTCCGTCAGTTCCGGTGCATAAACGCCGATCAACTGGATATTGGCGGCGGCCGGATTGGTAAGCGGCCCCAGCATGTTGAATATGCTTCGGATACCCACTTCTTTCCTGGCCTTTGCGGCATGCCGCATGGCGCTGTGATAAAGGGGCGCAAAGAGAAAACCGATACCGATTTCTTCAATAGCCTCTTCCACTATTTCCGGGTTGGTGTCCAATTTTACACCCAGTGCTTCCAGGACGTCGGCGCTGCCGCATTGGCTTGAAACCGAACGATTGCCGTGTTTTGCGACGGTCAGGCCGCAGCCGGCGACAACAAAGGCTGTGGTCGTGGAAATATTAAATGTTCGTGCTGCATCGCCGCCGGTTCCTACCGTATCGACCACGGTAGAATCTGAAACCTGAATGCGCAGTGCTTTCCGGCGCATGGCTTTGGCTGCTCCGGCCACTTCTTCAAAGGTTTCCCCTTTGGTGGCCAGTGCGGCCATAAAGGCACCGATTTGAGCATCCGTTATATTGCCTGACAATATTTCAGATATCATTTTAGACATTTCGGTTTCGCTCAAGTCGTTTCTTTTGATAATTTTTTTAAGACATTCCCGAAACATGGTGATTGCACTCCATTTGAATGTATTTAAGTAAGGGTTTTTCAGCCGTTTCTATTGTTCGGTGCTTTTCAGAAAATTCCTTAACAGGCGTTTTCCAGCCGGCGTCATTATGGATTCCGGATGAAACTGAATGCCTTCGGTTTTATGGGTGAGATGCCGAATTCCCATAATTTCTCCATCATCTGCTTGTGCGGTTATTTTGAAGCAGTGTGGAAGCGTTTCCCTTGATACGGCCAGAGAATGATAACGCATGGCCTGAAACGGCTTTCGGATACCTTGATATAACCCCTCGCCGTCTGACTCTATTGTGGACGTTTTACCGTGCATGATTTTTTTGGCTGAAACGATCTCTCCCCCAAAAGCAGCGGCAATGGTTTGATGACCGAGACAAACGCCGAGTATGGGGACTTTTCCTGAAAAGTGTTTGACTACGGCAAGGGATAACCCTGCGGATTCCGGCCGCCCCGGTCCCGGTGAAATAACGATTCCGGAAGGTTTAAGGGCCTCAAGTTCTGAAATGGTCAAGGCGTCGTTCCGGACCACTTTCACCGAAGCGCCGAGCTGTTTTATATATTGTACCAGGTTGTAGGTGAATGAATCATAGTTGTCAATCACGACGATCATAAAAGTGTGAAGTGACTAAAGTGATCTAAAGTGCCTAAAGTTGAGGAATTCTATCAATTTTATATATAAAAAGACGGAGCGAAGCGACTCATTTCTTAAGACGTGTCACCGACACGTCTCTACAACTTTAGCTCACTTTTCCGGTATGCCCGGTTTTATATAAGCTGCAAAGCCTTTTGTATTGACATGGCTTTGTTGATGGTTTCAATGCGTTCCCGTTCGGGATCGGAATCGGCCACAATCCCGGCTCCGGCCCGGACCGTTAATTTTTCGTTTTCAACACTGGCGGTTCTGATGGTTATGGCCAGATCCATGTTTCCGTTAAACGAAATATATCCTACCGCACCACCGTAAGGGCCTCGGGGTTCGCTTTCAAGCTCGGCGATAATCTCCATG
>JAFDHS010000369.1 GCA_019308655.1 Deltaproteobacteria bacterium | reverse complement strand
CATCCAGGTTGTGTGCGCCGTCTATCACGACAAATGGGGAAGTGGAAACGATTTCCAGTCTTCCGGGCCATTTGTTTTGTTCAAGACCGTCTTTGATGCACTGCAAGGGAAGGTCTGCTTCACTTCGGCCCAATATTTCACATGCCGCCAAAACAAGGGCCGCATTATCAACCTGATAGCTTCCCTGTAAACCTGTTTGCATATCGCGCCAGACATTTTCGACTCCAAAATAGTTGAACCGTTGTTCCTGGGTTCTTTCGACCTTGAAATCTTCGCCGAAACGATAAAAGGGTGCTGATTTGTCCTGGGCGATCTTTTTTAATATTGAAACCGCATTTTTTTGCCTGACGCCGGTGACCACCGGGGTATTTTCTTTTATTATCCCCCCTTTTTCTTCGGCGATTTGGGCAATGGTATTTCCAAGATATGTTGTATGTTCAATGGATAAATTTGATATGATGGAAATTGACGGTTCAATTATATTGGTTGCGTCAAGCCGTCCCCCCATACCGGTTTCAATGACGGCCCAATCAACTTTACGGCCCAATCAACTTTTTGTCTGCCGAACTCATAAAAAGCCATTGCAGTCGTGTATTCAAAAAAGGTCAGCCCGCGATCCGCTTTTTCCTGCACTTTTTTGACTTTTTCATAACTATTAATAACATCCTCGTCGCTGACAGGTTCGTTGTTTATGCAGATCCTTTCATTAAAACGTACGAGGTGGGGAGATGTATAAAGCCCGGTTTTATATCCGGATGCGTGCAGTATTGAAGCAAGGGCGGAGGCAATTGAGCCTTTACCGTTGGTCCCGGCCACATGTATGCACTTGAAACTTTTATGGGGATTTCCCAGAGTTTCAAGAATTTTTCCGATGGTTTCGAGGCCTAATTTAATTCCAAACCTTCTCAGGCCGTACATTTCCTCAAGACAATTATTATATAATTTGCTCTGTTTCATAATAATTAAGAAAAAACCCGGCAGAATAATTAATGCATTCTATCCGGGTTTAAAAATTCTCCAATCAAATAAGTAAGATTGTTGATCAATATCTTCTATATTTACTTCTCGAAGCAGCAATTCTTTGCCTTCTTAAGGCTTCTCTCATCTTGCGTCGTCTGTGTTCACTTGGCTTTTCAAAACTTTTTTTCAATTTTAACCGTTTAAAAAGGCCATCGTTTTGGATCTTCTTTTTTAATATACGCATAGCCTTTTCAAGGTCGTTATCAAAAACCTTGACTTCAATTTCCTTCAAATGCTTTCGCCCCCTTTTTTTCCACCTCAATCAGATCAACCTGAAATAAAAAACAGTCTGATATTCCAGATGGTTATTTTAATGCATATTATGTAAATCCAAATTTTTATAGCTCAAAATGGCTTAAATGACAAGAAAAAATATTATAATTTACAAATAATTCAAATTGAAGCCTTATATGGATTCCATGCAAAATGATATGAGATACGATGATGAAAAAAGGAATAAAAGAATAAGAGATTACACCGATTCGTTTGGTTAGTTATTACGAATCGGCGTAATCAATGTTTTATAAAAAAACGGGGCGAAAAAAAGACACGTTTCTTAGAGTTTGGAGAGAAGTTCTTTTGTAACTTCGCCTACACTTGGGGCTCCGTCCAGAGTCATGTATTTCATCGAACCTTTTTCAGGGATATCTCTGAAGTAGTAAGCTGATGCCAGGGTGCCGACTTCAGTGTCATAGTAGATCTCATGACGTTTGTTGATTGCCGCCTCATCCTGGTCGTCTGCCCGGGTCGTCAGTGCGCCGCCGCATACCCGGCATTTATCCCCATTGGGTTTGATCGCGTCAATAAAGATATTGTTGGGGTGGTTGTTGTCATTTTCACAAAGTCTGCGTCCCATGATTCTGTTTTTGGCAATTTCACGGTCAAGTGTTATTTCGACGACGTAATTCAGTTCCATGTTGGCTTCTTTAAGAGATTCATCAAGTTTTATTGCCTGGGTCTTGTTTCTCGGAAAGCCGTCCAGCAACCAGCCTTTTTTGCAGTCGTCTTGTTTGAGGCGGTCAAGTATCATCGGGATGGTGATTTCATCCGGAACCAAATCGCCCTTGTCGATATATTCTTTGGCTTTTTTTCCCAATTCAGTTCCGCCTTTGATGTTGTCACGGAAAATACCCCCTGATTCAATGTGAGGAAGCTTGTATTTTCCCTTTAAAATGGCTCCTTGAGTTCCTTTGCCGCTACCGTTTGGCCCGAAAAACAAAATGTTCATATCCGACTCCTTTTTTATGTTGCTTGTTTGATTTTAATACTAAAAGCCTAAAACTCTTATGTGCATTATAAACTTAGTTATTGTGTGCTTAATAAATCCTTCATTTATTATAAAAATGGTGTTATTTTGTCAAGGTCATAAATGCTTTCAGGGTAATTCTGATTTTGATATTTTGCGGATCGGATTTTGCTATGGCTTGACCCGACCTAAATAGGGTAATTCTGATTTTGATATTTTGCGGATCGGATTTTGCTATGGCTTGACCCGACCTAAATGATATTCATTTACCAAAATTAGAATTGCTGATGCTTTTAAAAAGGGGGGAGGGCAGGTGGGCATGAACTTATTTCTCGATTCCGACTCTGGCCGGAACTCCCTTTTGATAATAATGTTTGATTTCCTTCATTTCAGTCACCAGATCCGCCTTTTCGATGATCCTCGGATCTGCTCCGCGTCCCGTTATGACAAGTTCAATCTCTTTGGGTTTTACGGAAATGATGTCCAGTAAATCCTGTACTGAAAAAAGTTCAAGTTTGGCCGCGACATTGGCTTCCTCCATGATGACGATTCTGTACTCACCGGAAGAAAGAATGGATTTTATTTTTGCGAGTCCTTTTTGGGCCGCTTCGATATCTTCCGGTGAAGGCCTGCCTTTAACAAAACGACCAAGTCCGAATTGTTCCACGGTGATCAAATCGGAAAAGCGTTTGAGGGCTTTTATCTCACTGAATTCTCCCATCTTGATGAATTGAGCTATAAATACTTTGTATCCCGCGCCGGCAGCCCTTATGGCAAGGCCCAAAGCGGCGGTGGTTTTTCCCTTTCCATTTCCCGTATAAATATGTACATATCCTTTCATAATGTTTTCTCCTTAATTATATGGCGTATTAAATTCAACATACCGGAAAAGTGAGCTAAAG
>JAFDHS010000368.1 GCA_019308655.1 Deltaproteobacteria bacterium | reverse complement strand
AAAGAGCGGTGATCCTTCCAGACGTGTCATAAAATCAGCAACTGTCTTATTGTCTAAGGCAACTCCTTTTATATCGATAACATTTTTTTTTGAATCAAAACTTGTGAACCACATTCGTTTCGCAATGACCATTTTTGTCATAGCATCAAGGATGCGGACCGGTTCTTTTCGATTGACTTCAAGGGTGTCAATCGTATCCATCTTTTTAGTAAGTACGGTAAGTTTTTTTTTGATCTTATCGACTTCTCGAGCTTGTTTTTTATAAATATCAACTTGTTTTCTTGTGCTTTTTACCCTTGAATCAAGACGTTCAATTTTACTGTTCAGTATAATATTCTCGTACACCATCACCATAGTAACAAAGAAATAACAAAGAAAAGCAATAGAACAAAAATGGAAACCTGCCTTCTTATATTCTCTTTTGTACGTGCAGCTCGAAAAGGCAACAGATTAATTCGTATCATTTGTCATCCACTTTTCTGATTCCAAGCCCCATACAGATAGCGGCTTGAGGGGCCATCTGCTTGAGATAATCGGCGTCTAACCGATTATAGTCGATATGAAACCTCCCAAAAGGATTAACAATCTTTACGTCAGCAGATGTTTGATTGGATAGAAGATGCTGAAATTCTACGATATTGGCACCTCCTCCGCTAAGAAGAATTTTTTCTATCCTGTCATGAGGGTTTGTGGAATTGAAAAAATCATAAGCACGTTTTATTTCCGCACACCAATCAGCCACCACCGATGATATGATCTCTTTCAATTCTATCAAAGAGAGTTTATCAGGTTTGTCACCGCACTTAAGCTCTTCGGCTTCCTCAAAAGAGCAATCGGCACGAGAAACGATCTTCTGATTTATCTGAGCACAGCCAAGTGAAACATGCCTTATAAAAAGGGAGGAGTTCCCTCTAAGAATATTCAAAGTCGTCTTACTGACACCGATATCAATAAGAGCAATACATTCATCTTTTATGTCATAATTAAGCTCATAAACATTCTGCAGCGCAAACGCATCAACATCGATTACGCATAAATTTAATCCGGCCATATTGACAATCTTCATATAATCGGCAATCATTTCTTTTTTAGCGGCAACCAAAAGCACGTTCATCTGATTCGGATTTTGCTCATGCTCACCCAAAATCTGAAAATCAAGATTAACGTCACTTATGTCAAACGGAATATACTGTTCCGCTTCAAAACCGATTGTTTCCTGAAGCTGTTCTTCAGGCATAGTCTGAACGTTAATTGTTTTAACAATAACCGAGTATCCCCCGATAGAGATGGCTACATTTTTTTTATTTATATTATATAATTTAAAAAGCTCACGGATGGAATTTGCAACGTGGTCGGCGTCCTTGACGATACCCTTTTGGATTGCATGGGGGTTTATATCGATGGATCCGAATTTTTTCAGAATGATTTCATTCTTTGTTTCTGCGATTTCACAGACTTTAATCGTTTTGGAGCCTATATCCAGGCCCACAAGATGGTCTTTTTTCCCAAATATCATGATTTGCTCTTATTGGTGAAAAAACTTGTTTTATCCAAAGTTTCACAATCCGGTAGTCTTCCCGAAAAGCATTGGCATTCAAAACAGTGTTTATAAATGCAGATTATCAAGCTGAAAAAGACAATTCAGTTAAATCGTCCTCGAAATAGAACGACTATTCCTGTGGCGATTAGATTTGGGATCAAATAAATCCGACCTAAACATGAGCGCTATCTGGAACACTTTATTTTTTCCAAGTCCCTTACGCAGAATATGGGAAGAATTTTTCAGGACACAATATCCGTTAAAACGAATCAGTTGGTCTGCTAACAGATTTCGATTTTCAGGAATGTCATGATGCTCAAGGATTGAATAATCTGCATTTCCCTTACTTTAGTGGGCATGGTTACAAGCAAATTATACCGAATCATGACAACAATAGATCCATTGATAGCACGGAAAAGCGGATTTAATTGCAAGGTAATTTTATGAGGATGGCTTTACAGAAGAGCTGTTCAGAATTTGCCGGGAAAAGATTCTCTCAAAGGTTACTTGCAACCCTGCTACCATATCCTCTTAATAAGGGTTTAGGCCAGTAGCTTTGCGTCCTACTCTTTCGAATAGTTTGCCTTATAATTATATTTAATCTCTGGATAAAGCTGTTGTCAAGAGTTAATTCAAAAATTTTGAATTAACTCTCGCTTCACACTACCCATAAAAATAAAGCTTTGCCTTGACTTTAACATAATATGATTTAAATATATAAATAGTTTTTATTTTGGCCGTTTTGTAAAAAATACCTTATGAATCAAGAATAAAAATATAAAAGTTCAGGGAATGCATCTGTTTTAACCGACCTTG
>JAFDHS010000367.1 GCA_019308655.1 Deltaproteobacteria bacterium | reverse complement strand
TCTTTAGATTACCGAATCCGGCCGGCAATGGAATAGCGGGAAGAATATATGGAAAATTTGCCCCTGGTAATTTAAATGAGCTGCCTGTGAATATAATCCGGAGTGCGAAACATACGGTTTCGCACTTGTTATTCAATCAAATCGTCCTCGAAAAAGCCAAAAAATTCCACCTGTGCAGGTACTTTCTTTCTTTATTCATAGCTGATAGAATAAATTTCGGACTTTAACATGAAACTTTCCCTCTGTGCAAATGCTCAGAATCTTTATGCAGGGGTTAAAACCCTGTCTCACGATCTTATTCGGTTATCCGAGGGTAAAAATGTGGGTAAAATTGCGGTAACCGATTTTATCGGTCCCGGAAATGATATCTGTGCGCTGGGGGAACATATTTCTGACAAACTCACCACCAGCCTGTTTGCCTCCGGTGCTTTTCCTGAGGTGATGGAGCGCAAACAGCTCAAGGAATTGATCAGTGCCCGCATAATTGAAACCAGCGGCCATTTTGATTCTCAAACCGTACCCCTTTTCGGGGAGATGATCGGCGCTGACAGTCTGGTCATCGGAAGCATCGAGGATATGGGGTCTTTTCTGGATGTTACGGCAAAAATGATCGAATCTGCCACCGGTCGGCTGCAGAGTATGGCGGATGTTAGAATCATCAAGGATAACGCTGCTGAAAAACTTTTGGCGCTGCAGCGAACCGCTGATATCTCCTTTCAGATTAACCCGCCGGATGCCACGCTCTGTGTCGGCGGGGAAAATGTGCCCCTGACACCCGCCGGTTTTGCCCGGCTTAAGAAAATGCCGGTTGGGGAACAGGCATATTCGGTACGCGCCAAAGGATATAAGGATGAGATGGGCACCTTCAATCCTGCAAAAAAGCGGCTTGTCACCGTAGACTTGGCGACCGACGATCCTTTTTATGCCGTCAAGAATAAATTTTTCAAAAAAGTTCAACAGATGGGACCTGCCAAAGAGTTTTCGGTAAACTTGTGGACCAACCGGAAAACCTACCGCCTGGGAGATTCCATTTCAGCCGGGAAGCTTTTATAAGTCTGACGCGTGGAAAGACCCGAAGCATTAACGTCAAGGGGATTGGTGTCCGGCTGGATCAGGCAAAATTGAGTTCCGCCGCCGAATGCGTCATTGAAATTCGATAGTCAGGCCGGTGTCTGTAAAGCAATTTCTAAAAACAATTTACCCGTTAAACGGTTTTGTACAACGCAACGCCTGCAAAAGCTCAGCTTTTGCAACTCTAAATGATGCGGTTTTACGCAACCAAATCCAACAGGAGGCTTTAAAATGACAATACCGGGCAACCTTCTTACCACGGCCATGGCGGTTATGCCTCACAAAGATCCGGACAGCGCCCTTGAGTTGGCGCTCTCTCTGGATATTCCTTTTTGGCCCCAGCTTCCCCTTTTGAATTATTATGAAGATATGTATGTTCAGGCCTCGGAACACTTTCCCGGCATAGTGCTCGACATGGAAAAACGGAGGCTCTCTTTTTCCATGGAAAAATTTTTAAGCGAATTTGAAGAAACCGTCTCCCATTTCAACGAACCGGGATATTTTGACATCAGTCATCAATATTCAAAGGTTTATCACCGTTTTCTGGAGATGGATCTGTCTGACCGGCCTGCCATACGGGGACAGCTTGAAGGTCCCATAAGCTTTGGTCTGAATATCCTCGATCAGGACAAGCGCCCTATTCTTTTTAATGACGTTGTGCGGCCCCTGATGTTTGAAATAATGGCCAAGCGGATCAATATACAGCTCAGCCGCCTGAAAAAATTGATATGGATTCTTTTTTTTCCATGATAGAGCGGCCCCGAGGTGTCCACCTGTGCGGAAATCCGGACTGGGATTTTTTGTTGGGAATGGATATTGATATTCTTTCCCTGGATGTCTACCTGAACGGAGAGATATTCTCTGCCTATGCCCGATCCATTAAAAAATTTCTCGACAGGGGAAGTACTCTGGTATGGGGAATGGTGCCGACCAATTTTGATGAACTGGAAAACATGGATTCTTTGGAGGCACGTCTTGTGCAAATATGGGACATTCTTGCTAAAAAGGGCATTGACAAAGACTTTCTGATTTCAAGGAGTCTGATTTCTCCGGCAACCTGCTGCCTGGTAAATCCGGATGGTGTAAAAACAGTGGAAAAGGCCTTTAAAGTCGTAAAAGAACTTTCCCTGAGACTTCGCAAGAAATATGGGATTGAAATGTAACCTTTTGGGGCAACACTTATCATGAAAAATCGCGTTTCAATTCATCTGTTTGCCACATTGGCAGAATTTACACCGGCCAACGCTGAAAATTATCCCCTATCACCGGGTCGTTCGGTTCAGGATCTGTTGGCTGAGCTGGATGTTCCGTTAGAGGAGGTCAAACTTATCTTCATTAACGGCATTAAAGGAGAATTATCATCCATTGTCCGGGATGGCGACCGTATCGGTGTTTTTCCGCCCATAGGAGGGGGTTGATCTTGAAATTTTGTTTCGTTGATGAAATCAAAAAATTTTCAACACCAAAGACGTTTCCGAATCATACATCCTATCTGAGCATTTCAGTGGAGCATGTCGCTGATCTGTCCCGAATTTCGGGCGTCAGTAAGCAGGATATCGAAATCAGCGCTCTGGAAAACGACATTGTTCCGGAGCGTTATGCCCGTAATATGAATTTTTTTC
>JAFDHS010000366.1 GCA_019308655.1 Deltaproteobacteria bacterium | reverse complement strand
GAAATTCAGCGGGACCGGTGAGAGGAGCTTTTCTGTTTTCTTTTATTATAAATGAAGGGGCGGAAATGGCGTTCCGGCCAAAGCGGAAATCAATTTCCACATGACCATTCCAGGGCAGCTCCGCTATCCGGTCAAAATCCAGCAACACCGTTAAATCAGCGGAATCCGATGACGGCTTTGAAACTGTTTTTATGGCCAACGCTGAAACGGTTTGGGGCGCGGGCGGGAATACCTGCGCCGGTGTTTCAACGTACGGATGCCGGGAAGCGGAAGAAACCGGCGCCGCGTTTTCACAGGATGCTCCATGGCAGGAATCCTCGGCCTTACGCGTTTGGAAATCCGGATGTTTTAAATCCTCGGCAATCACTGGATTCACAGAAAAAATATAATAAATACGGTGGTCCTCTTCATTAAATATTCGTCTGATATAATTATTTTCTTCCAATATATGAATCAAATTTCTGACTTGACGCTCAGTGACGCCCAGGTCGCACGCGAGGGTTTTCTGGCTGGGATAACAAAAGCCGTCCTTGCCCGCGTATTTTGAAAGAATGCCATACAAATTAACCGCGCTGGCCGGAATATTCGGCTGGGAAATCATGTTCAGTGGAATGATGACAAAATTCCTGAAACTGCGATAGGGAAGGAAATCAGTAGAATCCGGTGAATCTGCGCCATTAATAACGGATGGAAAATCGTCTTGACCTGGATATACTTTTGGGATAGAAGCTGAAACAGTCATTATGTTTACTCCTCGTAAGTAAATGTTTTGATTAGGGGTTGTGACTGGTTCACAGCCGGTCACAACTCCGTTAATTTATTTTTTCAATTCTGTTGATATGTTATCTCCCACAGCGTCGCGGACAATTGTTTTAAAAAAATATGCTCTGTGACCCCTTCGGTTTTGTCTGATCTATTGCAGCCCGAACTTCTTGTTTGATTTTATCAATTTGAACCTTTACTTTGACTGGATGGATAATGTCAAGTTTAAATTGTGTGGTAATTTGGGGGGCTGACCACGCTATATAGCTTCAGGGCGGGGTGATTGACGATGCAAGCTCGCAGACATAACGGTTTATGCAACACCAGGGGACGTTGTTACCTTGTGACTTTATTTTATATAATCGAGCAATCCTTGATCACTCTCAATAATGTTTTTCCCTTTCTCTATACATCGACTAACACTCTTTCCACTCAACCTCAATGTTTTCGCTACCCTTGTCCCGGTATACTTGGGACAGGGGACGTTGCCACAATTCCACTATTCGCAGAACAAATCCCTCAAAATCCTTTTTTTATCAAAAATTTCTTTCCCTTTTTCAGGCGTGTCCTTCGTGCGCTTCGTAGTAAAAACAACATCTCAACCTGATCATGGTGGCTGAAGATCCATTGCAGGCCGAACGGTTCCGGATTTGGTATATGGCCTTTCGAATATGAACAGATTATGGCTTTCCCACCAAGCAACCTCTAAGTTCAACAGGAAATATAGGGTTCGAGTTCCTCTTTACAGGACAGGTTGACAAAAACATCATGGGGGATATCAATATGAACAACCGGTTCAGGAATTACCTTTCCGGTTTCAATAAAAATTTCAAAAAAACCCTCTTTGACCGCCTCGAGTTCCTTAACCGCCTCATCCGCTGTTTGTCCAAACGCTTTGCATCCCTTCAGTATTGGAATAAAAGCACAATATCCCTCGTCAACCTTTTCAATTTGGATGGGATAGTTAAGAGACATGTAATAGCTTTTACTTTTTTCCATGTTGCATCTCCAATAAAGCCAATGCCCGTAACGCATCTTTAACTTGATATTCCGGCAACACCTTTGAACCTTTCACCAACACGACAATACGGTCTAACGCATGATGGTAAAATATAAAATGACTGCTGCCGCCTCTGGGCTGTCTTTCTGAAAATCCTGCTTCGATCAAAATTTTTTTTAATTTTTCAAATCGAACTTTTTGGGGATTTTGCTTAATTTTTTCTATTGCTTTTTTTGTTTTGGTCATCG
>JAFDHS010000365.1 GCA_019308655.1 Deltaproteobacteria bacterium | reverse complement strand
TTCAGAATGAATACCGTTTCTAAATTTTTTTGGTAAATCCAGGAAAGATATCTCTCCCTCTCCTTTTAAAATGACAAGTCTTTCCATCATATTTTTAAGTTCTCTTACATTCCCAGGCCAGGAATATTTCATCATCATCATCAGCGCCTCATCCGATACTTCATCTACTTCTCTATTGTTTTTTCGAGCAAATTTTTGCAGAAAATAAGAAATAAGGAGAGGAATATCTGATTCGCGTTCTCTTAAAGGGAAAAGGTTTATGCGTTCTCTTAAAGGGAAAAGGTTTATAGGAATTACATAGAGCCGATAAAAAAGGTCTTCACGAAAATTTCCTTTTCGAACCTCTTCTTCTAAATCCCGGTGAGTCGCTGCAAGAATCCTTACATCAGCTTTTATGGTTTTGCATCCGCCAACACGCTCAAATTCATTCTCTTCCAATACTCTGAGAACTTTCAACTGAAGTTCGGAACTCATATCACCGATCTCATCTAAAAATATGGTTCCTCCCTCAGCCAACTCGAACTTGCCAGGTTTAGCCGTAGTTGCACCGGTAAAAGCCCCCCGAACGTGCCCGAACAACTCACTCTCCAATAAATTTTCGGGAATAGCGCCACAATTTATCTGAATAAACGGTTTGTCTTTTCGATACGAAATCTCGTGAATGGCTTTGGCTACCAGACCCTTCCCTGTTCCGGTCTCTCCATGAATTATGATTGTCGTATCGGTATCAGCAACTTTTTCAACTAACTCAAAAACCTCTTTCATTTTATCGCTTTGGCCAATGATATTATTAAATGGATCTTTATTCTTTGAGTTCGCTGGAGAGATAATCGTATTTTTCGACAAATTCAAATTTGAATCTTCCATTCTGCTATTATTAAATGCTAGATTCATCAACAAAACTAAACTCCTTAGTATTTTAAAAATAATTTACGTTGAATTTCAGACAGTTGTTTTATATTACAGAAGAGTTAAAGTAAAAAATGTACCGACAACAAAAAATACATTTTAACTATTTATTTTTATTAAAAATATATGTAGAAATTAAGCATTTTAATCAAGCAAAAATATTTTTCAAGTTTTTCTCTGCCGACGTCTCGTTATAACAATACGTCTCTACGAGAAAAGAAAAAACTCTTGTATTGTCGAAAATATTAGAAAAGGTTGGACAAAAAAAAGCCCGCTTAAGAAAAAGCGGGCTTTCCATGCAAAAAAATATTGATTATATTACGGGGGACAACTTATAGTTTACACCTTGGAAAAAAAGCCTGTTAGAATCGTCACAGTTAAAAGCTTATTCACCAAAATCAAAAAATTAGTGCAAACAATAAGCAGTCCGGGGTAATATATGTGCTTTTGATTACAAGCGCATTTGCTTGGCAGCCCCGCTGCCTTATTCGCCTCATGCGAACTTAGGTCGGAAGTTTTGCGTCCCCCCCTTTCGGAAGGTTTGCCTTTTACTTTTTTTATTTCATCCTTAAGACCGTGTCAAGAAAAATATTAAGAAACTATCTGATGTTTTTTTTATTAAAAATCAAAGTGCTGCCGCCGCTTCTTCAACTGTATGATGAATTGGAAGCTCGGAAGTTTCTTGAAATCCTTTGAGTTCATCGGTCATAGCGGAAGTACAGACGACCCGAAAACGGATTTTAGATTTCTCGCAGTTTTGAATTATCGACATGATCAGCCTGATCAACGATACATTAATTTGTGTTACCCGGCCAAGATCCAGGATGAGCTTATTTATTCCCGAAGATAGCATATCTTTTATCCTGGCTTGTAAACTTTTATCAATTTCTACGGTGATCGACCGGGTTATTTGTTGGGGTAAAGCCAAATGTTGAATATCCCCGTTCATTGAAAAATATTTTTTGGACGGGTCGTCCGAAGGTTTTTCTTTTTCCTTGGGCTCCAGGGATACGAGTTTGATTGCTCTTTCAATCAACTGTTCGCCCTTAAAGGGCTTTACCATATAATCCTTGACTCCCATTTTAACGATCTGCATCACGTTATCTTTTCCCGATTCAGCCGTCAACATGATTACCGGTATTTTTTTGAGCGCAGGATCGCTTTTTAATTTTCCCAGCATCTCTATTCCATTCATTATCGGCATTGTGATATCGAGAACAATCAAGTCCGGTTTTACACTACCGGCAGCTTCCAACCCCTCGCTTCCATTCTCCGCTTCGTAAAGTTCACAGTCATAAGGCCTGAATGCTTTCTTAACAATCATGCGGATTGTTTTACTATCATCAACGGTAAGAACTTTTAA
>JAFDHS010000364.1 GCA_019308655.1 Deltaproteobacteria bacterium | reverse complement strand
TGCTTTCACCTGGATAAACCGGGGAAGTGAGCGAAACTAAAACGACCGCGTTCCAAACGGTGAATGAAATTTTGAGAACCACCAGATTCAAGCCAAGGCCTTTGCGCGCCATATCCCATGGGCACAAAATTATATTGAAAGTGAGACGTCCATCCTCAAATTCAAAGATAACTTAGGGGGGAGTATGGGTTTTGTTCAAAAAATAAGGATATACATAATATAAAATATTCGGCAAACCTCGGCTCTTAGTTCAAAGCAAATACAAAAATAGAGTCGGTATTTTCAAAAAGGCGTGCTTAAAAAAATAAGCCTTGCTTAATTAATCAGCACAGTGTATTTTTTATATTGAACTTTTTTATAAAATAACAATATTGATTTGGGCGCATTCCCATTTTCCCGGTTTAAGAAAGGCCTTATATTTGATGCAATAAAATGATATGCTCTGCCCCAACAATCTATAGATCAAGGAGTCAATATCATGGGGACAGAGAAGGCCAATAATTGTGAAACGATTGAAGAGGTGTATACTCATCTGAAAGCATTGGAAGAAGAAACTCTGCGAATAAGCGGCCCGGAAGAATTGGACGAGCTGGAACAAGAAATTATGTGCTATACGAATCAGTTAGCCGCCTTGTTGTTAAAAAAAAAGTCCAAGCCAGCTTAGATTCTCCCGAGCAACAGGTTCAGGAAAAAGAGCTGATTCGCAATTGGCCGGGTCGAATGAAAAGTGAAGGTTGTGAGACCGTTCGGATTCAGACTAAAGGGGGTGCCTGTATCCAGGTTCGTGTCCGATACTATCGACGCACCTGTGACCGTCAAAACGGGAAAAGATACAAGGGCGTGTATGCCGGTTTGGTATTGTTTGGGATTCATGACCGATGCACACCGGGATTGACGTCTATGGTGAGTGCCTGGTCTGCGTTGCTGAGTTCGTTTGAAGAAGTGCGTCAGGTACTTTGTGACCATGGTATTATGCTGGATGTAAAGGTGATCCGGAAATTGGCTTACCGTTATGCCGAACGCGCCCGAGCGGTACAGCAAGCGGGTCGAATGCCGTTGGATGAAAAGGAGAACCTTCAAGGCCGCCGAGTCGTCATAAGCACTGACGGTGGTCGCACACGATTGCGGGAAAAGAAACGAGGCCCCAGAACAGCAAAAGGAAGAACCCGATATCATGGATCTTGGCGAGAGCCAAAGCTTTTAATCATCTACGTCGTCGATGCACATGGGAAACAGGAAAAAAGCTTCAATCCCTTTATTGATGGGGGATTCAATGGTCCTGATGGCTTATTTCAATTGTTAAAAGGCTACCTGGAATCCCTTTCCATTCAGCAGGCAGATAAGGTTTTGTTTGTTGCAGATGGAGCGCATTGGATCTGGAATCGAGTCCCCGGGTTGATCAGATCACTGGACTTGAATCCCGATCATGTGTATGAGCTTCTTGATTTCTACCATGCAGTGGAGCATTTGGGTAAGGTTGTAGGCTTACGGAAAAGCTGGTCAGCCAAAGAACGTAAATCCTGGATCGCAAAACAACGACGTCTTCTATTAAAAGGAGAATCGGCGGCGGTAGTGCAGGCAGTGCAGACGCTTTGTCGAGGGCGGAACAGCAAGGCAATCAGAACTGAACGGGATTACTTTGTCCGAAATGAGCAACGGCTTGCTTTCCCAACTGTGAAGGCATTGAATTTACCTATTGGCAGTGGTGCGATTGAAAGCTCAATTCGCAGGGTGGTCAATTTGCGGCTCAAAGGGCCCTGCATATTTTGGTATAAGGAAAATGCGGAAAAGATGATCATGCTACGATCATACTATAAAGCAGGACGCTGGAATTGCTTGAAACAAATGGCAAATTCACATTTTTCATTGTTAGCCGCATAGCCGGGAAAATGGGAATGCGCCCTTTGTATGATCTCTTCGCAGCTTTACCAAAGAATCCCTGGTTTTGATGAAGTGATTACCTCAGATGATTCAGACTTTAAACAGTCTGGTTTAAAATTACCGAGCGTTATCAGAA
>JAFDHS010000363.1 GCA_019308655.1 Deltaproteobacteria bacterium | reverse complement strand
CGACATCAGCGCCGCAAAAACAGACCTGGGATATGTGCCGACGGTTTCCACCGCCGAGGGCCTTTGCCGACTCAAAGAATGGCTGGGAGAAAATCAGACAATTGTTAACAGTGGGAAATATAAGACCCCGGAATCCAAATAAATTGGTTGATATATCCATTGATAAAGGCAAAATTATTACCATCCCCATTGCCAAAAAAGAATACTCACTTGAGGAGCTTTTGAAAGGCGTCTCGGAGAATAATTTGCATAGCGAATTTGACACCGGAGAACCAGCAGGAAAAGAGATTTGGTAATCAACCCCGGGGAATTCCCCCCTTATTCAGGCAAGAGATCATAAAAATAACGCATGGCGTCGGTCCGGGTAATAATGCCTATAATCTTGCCGTCTTCAACAACGGGGAGTCGGCCGATATCATGTTTCACCATGATACGGGCCGCCTCCATGGGGCTTTTACCCGGTTCGATGGTAACGATATTATTCGTGCTCATAAACGCCTTGACCGGGGAGTTCATCTGGGATTTTTTCTTTATCTTCTTAAAATCCCTTATGGAGACCACGCCGACCATTTTACCGTCATCGACAACAGGAAGCCCCGTGCATCCCTTCTCCTTTAAAATCGCCTGAAACTCCTCCATGGTGCACTCCGGCGGTACGGTAAAAACAGGATAAGACATCAGATCGCTGATTTGGACCGAAGACTGCTGATTGCCTTCAATCAGCTCCATGATCCAGTCCTTGACCGCATCCGGGTTTACGGATTTGAGCATGGCGGAACCTGCCCCCGGATGGCCTCCGCCGCCCATGCTCCGCATGATGGAGCCTATATTCAATTCATCCAAACTGCTCCGGCCGATGATCATACATCGCTTTCTATCCTTGGTTATAAATATGCCGAATGCCGCATCAACATTCAATATCTCCCTGTACATGTGGACCACTACGGAGAGGTTGCTCACATGACCCTTTATCTCCTGGATATTAAAACCGATATTAAATCCGTTGACCTTTTCCTTTGAGGTCGATTGAAGCATCTCAAAGAGTACGTCTTTTTGTTTTTCTCCGTATACGGGCCGCAGAAAAGAATTGAGTACATTTAAATCCGCACGATGTTCCAGCAGATATGCTGCGGCATGGGCGTCCTCGGCGGTTGTTGAAGGAAAAGACAAATTGCCTGTATCTTCATACAGGCCTGCTAAGAAAAGGGTCGAGTGTATGGGGGTTAACTTCGGTTTTTTTTCTCTCAGCTTCCGCACCATCAGTGTGATATTGGCACCTATTGTCTCATGACACTTCCAGGAAGAATTCAAGTCACCGATGCCGGGATGATGGTCCCACATTATAATTTCAAGATTATCTCTGGATTTAAGCTTGTCCATCTTATCCAGACGGCCCCAACTGTTTGCATCCACCACAATCATCTGTCTGACCTTATCCGGCTCTATTTCTTTGTAGGAACGCATTTCAAACAGGTCTTTGTGAAGGGACAAGAAGCTTTTGACGTTGGGATTAAGATTTGAAGGAAGGACCGGAACGGCATCGGGATACAAAATGGTCCCGGCAATCACGGAAGCCAAGGCATCAAAATCGGTACTTTTATGTGTGGTTATAATCTGCACAACACTTATCCTTTTATTTTCCGGAGCGGTAAAATCGAATCCGGACTTTTTCCAGTGTGGCCATTCCTTCGGATATGGATTGATCAATAATGGGAAGGAATGCTTCAATCTTTTCAGGTGTGTCGATGATTTCAACGACAATGGGCAGGTTTTCCGACAGTCTTAAAATTTTAACAGTGCTGATACGGCTGTGGGCGCCGAACCCCAGCAACCCGCGCAAAACCGTTGCCCCTGCCAACCCCTGTTCACGCGCTTTTCTCGCAATCCATTCAAACAAGGGCATACCTTCATCCTTCATGTTTGTCGGTTTCTCCGATAAAAATACGAAGCAGACAACCCTCTTCCGGAAGTATCATAGTTTTCCTCAAACAAATCGAGACAATAGATTCCCCGCCCATACGGCGGCAAGACCCAGGAGCAGATGAAGCCCTATATTTAACAATACGCCTATCATCTGCCCGTCACGGGCCAGATTAAAGGATTCATAACCAAAAGTCGAAAAGGTCGTAAATCCCCCAAGCAGACCGGTAAAAACGAACAAACGGGCTTCAGGTGTAAATAATTGCCGGCTCTCCATGAGACCGCCTCCGAATCCAATAAAAAAACATCCCATGACATTAACGGTCAAGGTCCCG
>JAFDHS010000362.1 GCA_019308655.1 Deltaproteobacteria bacterium | reverse complement strand
TTCAAAAGGCCTGACTGTTTTGCCGGGTTCCATTCTTAATATCATCTCTAATCCGTGGGGGACAAGCAGATCAATTTTTAAAACCGTCTCTTTCAAGTCAATTTTTTTCACCCTGCCTTTACGGTTGGTACGGGTAAAAGTAAATTCAGATCTTTTTGTAAAATCTTCCAGTTTCTCTTCTTCAAAAAGACCCTCTTTGAGGGTAACCCGGTAAACGGCTTTTTTAAATTCCTGACGATCCTCTTTTTGTGAAGACGGCGAAGGTGCAAGTCGGCAATCATGTACAGAAATCCCTTTTGGAAGCTGATCATTCAAATCGGTTATGATTCTCTGAGATTTAATATCAACGGGCACCGTTAAATAAAAATACTCATTGAGGCTTTCCATACCTAAAGGAAGCGGATCTTCAAAAGAAATTTTTGGCATGGGATGAAATCCCTTTGAATATTTTACCGGTATTTCTGCGCGTCTTATGGCCTGTAAAAATATTTTAACCAGTTCAAGATGACCAAAATACTTTGCCTGGCCCTGCTTTGAAAAGAAGATCTGAAGTTTTTTATAACATGTTTCTCCTTCAGAATCCGGTTGTAAAGATTTTAATTTTTCCTTTTTGCAGGTGTCAAATACCTTGGGCTCAATTTTTTCAAAGTCGCAAACCCCGCAGTTTTTGCAATTTTCCGTACGACAATCTGATGTAAGTTCACCTCTTAAGGCTTTTTCCCGTTCTTGCTTTAAGAAAGTCTTTGAAACTTTAGTATCAATATGGTCCCAGGGCAGCGGTTCATCAATGTCCCTTTTACGTGTCGTATAAAAATCAATATCAATGCCGGTCTCGGACAAGGCTTGTTCCCACAGATCATAATGAAACTTATCACTCCATCCGTCGAATTTGCATCCGAGTTTGTATGCAGCGACCAGCAAAGGAGCGAGCCGCCGGTCTCCCCTTGCCCAAAGCCCCTCAAGTATGCTGACCTGGGGTTTCTGCCATTTAAAATGTACCCCAGGGATCTTGAGGTTATCCTGAATAAAACGTATCTTTTCATTGGATTCAGCTAAAGAAACCTGTGATTCCCATTGAAAAGGAACATGGGGTTTTGGAATAAATGTCCCGACACTGACATTTATTTTTCTTCTGCCCCTTTTGGGGCTTTTTATTTTTACAAGGTCCTTGACCAGCCTGACAATCTCTTTGAGATCCTCATCGGTTTCGGTTGGAAGGCCGACCATAAAATATAATTTTATCACCTGCCACCCCAGGTCAAACGCATTGGTAACCGTCTCAAAGATCTCCTCTTCCGTTATGTTTTTGTTGATCACATCCCGGAGTCTCTGGCTGCCTGCTTCAGGCGCTATGGTAAAACCGGTCTTTCTGACTTTTTTTACAAGGTTCATCAGTTTCGGTGTCAGTGTTCCGGCACGAAGTGAAGGCAAAGAGATGGCGATATGCCTGGGTCCATATCTGTCCATAAGGGCTTCCATGAGCGGAAGCAGACATCCATAGTCACCCGTACTTAATGACAAAAGAGATATATCTTCATAACCGGTAGCAGCAAGGGACTTTTCCGCAAGGTCGAGAATTGTCTCAACCGATCGTTCACGTACCGGCCGGTAAATCATTCCGGCCTGACAAAATCGGCACCCCCGCGTACAGCCCCTTGCTATTTCAAGGCGAAGACGATCGTGAACCGGCTTGCCAAAGGGCAAAATGGGCGTATCGGGAAAGGCTGCTTGATCAATGTCATCAATGATCGTTCTGGTAACCTTGGTGTAGTTTGAAAATTTGGGTAAAAGTCTTTGAAAATTTAAACCCGCACCCGACTCAATATCATAAGCAGCTTCAAAAAAAGCGGGTATATATACCCCTTCAATATCAGACAACGCTTTCAAAAGGGTCGTTTTATCACGTTCTGACCCTTCTTTCCATTTGAGCCAGGCCTGTGCGATTTCAATAATGACATTTTCACCGTCTCCGATAATTATGGCATCAAAGAAGTCTGCAACAGGCTCGGGGTTGCATGTGCAGGG
>JAFDHS010000361.1 GCA_019308655.1 Deltaproteobacteria bacterium | reverse complement strand
GGCTGTGAAAAACATTTTTTTGCTTTGCGGCGTGAGTTTGATATTTGATGGAAAAGATCGTTTTCTGACAACCAGATCGGTCCAGCCGGCATTGATATCGTCATGCATATCAACTCCCTGATCCTTACGCCATTCTTCGATTGACCATTCTTTTTCTTCTTCAAAACCCAGGCAGTGCGGCTCATGTACGAAAAAATAAAAGTCGTTGTCATCCGCTCCCTCCTTGTGGCTCATCGAAGCAACACCCAGAGGATAATAACGGCAGGTTGTCGGTCGGTCCGAGTAAATAAGACACCCGTCGTCCCTGACAAAAGGACATGAATTTAACTCATCATCCAAAAGCTTTAATGTGACAATCGGCAGGTCTGTTTTTTCTAAAAAACGCAGATCCGTATATATGGCTAAAAATTCCTGTGAGGAAAGGTCCAGGCAGTTCTTCATTCTGATAATATCATAGGGGGTTAGTGTTATATTAATCCCCCTGCAACATTTGGTAAAACATTTTACATCCTTATGACATTTAAATTTAAATTTACTTTTAAGGTTTAATTTTACAGGCTCTATATTGGCTTTTGGCTCATCCGGCTTCTTGGGTTGATCCATCTTCGATTTGGTCTCCTTAAACAAAAAAAGGCATCTCCCCTGATTTGACGAGATGCCCTTGATCTTGTTATAAAAATAAATTATAGATTGTAATTTTTCAATAACCTCAGGCACTATATTGTTTCATTTGATGATAAGACAAACCGTTTAAATGTCAAGTTTAAAATAGGCAATGCCGATATGGTCGCATGCTATTACGAAACCCAAAACTTTTTCAATCTTTGATCAATCTATGCGCTCCACAATCCTTATTGAAACTTATAATAAAAAGAAATATGAAGTTGACCAATAAAGCTCTATAGATTAACCATAAAACCGCCCGGAATTTTGAATAGTGAAATTATTTTTGGCTAACATATTATTTTATAGGATAAAAATGGAGTTTGTCGAATGAGAATTGTGACACGACCTGATTTTGACGGAGTCGTTTGTGCCGTGATCTTTTATGAAGCGGAAAATATAACGGAGCCTGTTAAATGGGTAGAACCGAATGAAATGCAAAGTGGTCTTGTTGAGATTCAAGAAGGAGACATTATTTCAAATTTGCCATATAATGAAAAATGTTCCTTATGGTTTGATCATCATTACTCAAATCAAATTACAACACCATTTAAAGGGGCTTTTGAGATTGCTCCATCAGCGGCAGGCGTCGCTTATACGTACTATAAAAAGGACTTGAAACGTGATTTTAATGAATTAATTAAGCAGACAGACAAGATTGATTCGGCTGACTTATCTTTGGATGAGGTTCTTTATCCTGAGAAATATCCATATGTTCTGCTTTCCATGACGATTTTGAATCGGGATAAATCTGATGAGTCCTATTGGAATAAGCTGGTTGAGTTGCTTGGAAAATTTGAAATTGCCGAAGTTCTTGATGACCCGGAAGTCAAGCAGCGGTGTGAGGCGGTCATCAAAGAGAATAAAAAATATAAAGATTTTCTTAAAAAGCATACCACATTAAATAAGCATGTATCCATTACGGATTTTCGCGACTTTGATGAAGCGCCCTCCGGAAATCGTTTTCTGGTTTATTCGTTATATCCGGATTCCATTGTCAGTGTAAAAATACGTTACGATTATAAAGATAAGGAGAAGGTTATTCTTAGTGTCGGCCATAGTATTTTTAATAAAGAATGCAATGTAAATGTCGGACAGATGCTTTCCGGGTTTAATGGCGGTGGACACCGTGGAGCGGGCGGGTGCAGTTTTCATATCACTAAAGCGGATGAGTATATATCTCAAATTCTTGATATTTTGATCAAGAATGAAACAAATGAAAAATAACTGAAATCTCCGTTTCTTACGAGAGTATATAAAAATATTACAATTGGCTTAAAAGACTTAGGAGACTTAAATGCAGCTTACCATTAAAAAAGCGGATAAATTAAAACCAAAGCCGGATGATTCCGAACTCCGCTTTG
>JAFDHS010000360.1 GCA_019308655.1 Deltaproteobacteria bacterium | reverse complement strand
GCCTCTGACCAAACCGATTGCCGCTTTGAGATGGTTTCGCCGTTCAGCAGAAAGTTTGTTCATGGTACCTTCCGTAAGCTTGAACAGCGTTTTGGCCAGAAACGCACTCAGCAGCGGATAAACAATCGATACGCTGTTAAACAATCGACTCCTTCGGCGCAGAAAAGAAAAAAAGCCCAGAGCAAAGAGTAAAAAAATCTGCATTAAAACCAGGCCGCCAACATAGCCGAATACATTTAACGCTTCACTCCCCTTGTAAACGGTAAGAAATGAGACCGCCAGGCCCGCGCCGCTTAAAAGGCCGATGATAATCAATATAAATACTGAAAGCTTATACCCTTCATCAAAAGCATCACCGGGAAATTTCGCTTTCGGACCCAAATCCTTTCTTTCCAGATTCCTGCGTTCATCCAGCCAATGCCTGATGATGTTACTTCTGGAAGCGGGAAGGGAAGATTTTTCCTTTTGCAATAACGGCTGTATATGGTTTAAGAATATGTTCCGATCTTTCTTATTTTCGGATTGATAGCTTTGGGTTTCATCTCCATGGAGAAAATATTCAAGGTCAATCAGGTCTTTAATTCGCCATTTTTTATTCATGTCTTTCAATTTGTATGCAAAACCTTTCGTTTAATAAACGTTTTCAGTTTAATTGTTTTATAATATACTTCTTTCCGGCAGTTTTTCAATACTTAACGCTATTCCTTTCGGATACAACGAAAGATAAAAGAATGCCTGGCTAATAAAATAATTGAGAGGAAATAGGGAGACCTGTGGCGCTGGTAAAATATTGACATTTCTCCTTTCGAAGCCCTGCTCACTTTTCCCGGTTGCTTTTTTGGCTGTTTAAAATGTAATATATTTTTTTAATCATGTGAAATGTAAGTTGTTATTTTAACGGGCACTGGAGAGGATAGAGTCGGGCATGAAGCAAGGCCTATTACGGAGTTGGAGGCAGACACGTCGGGACGTTTTCTTCGCTCGTGTCTGTTATGTGAAAAATGTGAGGCAAAATACGCATTATGAACAAAAGCGATCTCGAAACCCTTGTTGATCTCAGGGTAAAGGAAGCAAGAATACTTCTCGACAATAAATGCTATGAAGGGGCATATTATTTACTTGGATATGCGTTGGAATGCGCTATAAAAGCTTGTATCGCCAAACAGATCAAAGAGCATGATTTCCCTGATAAGTATCTCGCCAATGCTTCATACACACATAAATTAGGTGAGTTATTAGGTGTGGCCGGACTAAAGCAGAAGTTGGGGGAAAAGGAAAATGCCGATGAAGAATTTAAACTGAACTGGGCTGTGGCAAAAGAGTGGTCTGAGGATGCAAGATATAAAAATACAATTGAGAAAACCAAGGTTAAGGACTTTTTTTACGCAGTTATAAATGACAAATCAGGAATTTTAATATGGATAAAGAACTGGTGGTAAGAGAGGCTTTGTCAGAGCAGATGATTAACGCCGGTGCAAGGCTCGTTGAACGACTTGATCAATCACTGTCAAATGTTCAGGCTGCACTCTGGTTATTCATGCCGGATGAAAAAATATGGAAACTGATCGTCATTTCACCTTTGGTAAAGACTGATGGACCAAGGCGTTTTTATAAGCGCATTCTGGAAGCGAACAAAAAAGCTGATGAATCGGAGTCAGTGATTTCGTTGAATGACATCAGTGTCGATGATACTTCGAATTCCCTGATTAACTTGCTTAAGCTATCCATATTTACCGGAAGCGGAACTGCTGGGATAAGATTTTCGAAAAACACAATAAATGGAACTTTTATCGAAGACTGCTATATTTACAGAATCAATATCAGGACATAACAAATTTTCGGTCCGTCGGGATTCCGGGAACTTCGGAAAACTTTAACCATGGATCACTTATCAAAATTGATCTCTTAAGTCATCTTGTAAACGGAAATATGGCCAAGAAAAAGTACGACGCATCAGATATCGAAGTATTGACCGGTCTTGAACCGGTTCGCAAACATCCCGGAATGTATACGGACACGGCACGGCCGAATCACCTT
>JAFDHS010000019.1 GCA_019308655.1 Deltaproteobacteria bacterium | reverse complement strand
AAATTTTGGGGAGGGCGGTTTAATGAGATTTCCTGGTTCTATACAGAAGCGTTGTTCGGTCATGACGATCGTTATGATAATCGGTATAACAGCTTTTATTTTGGGCTTTGCCGGTCCTGTCCTATGTTCATCCGAAGGTGAGCATGATGAACATGCTGTAGAGGCAAAAGGGTGGGTTGCTACAGATACTTACCGGGTGATGAACTTCGCTGTTTTGGCGATAGGCCTTTTTCTGATCGTACGTAAACCGGTAGCTCAGGTTTTCAGTTCTCGTATTAAAGGGATCAAAGAGAATCTGAGTGAACTTGAGGCAAAGAAGCAAGAAGCTGAGAAAACCTTGGCTACGTATAACGAAAAACTTGCACTTCTTGATAAAGAGGCTGAGCAAATCGTTTCGGGATACATAGAGCAGGGCAAGAACGCCAAGAAAAAAATACTTGAAGAGGCGTCGGTTGCAGCTGAAAAACTCGAAGAGCAGGCCAAACGAACGATTGCCCATGAGTTTAAAAGTGCCAAAATGAAGCTTAAGGAAGAGATAGCTGCAGAGGCTCTTGTAAAGGCCGAAGAACTTGTTAAAAATAGAATCACGCCTGAGGATCAGGATAATTTGGTTGATGAATATTTAAACAAGGTGGTGCTAAATTGAAAAATCTTGCAATTTCAGGGCGTTATGCCAAGGCGCTTATGCTTATCGGTAAGGATGATGGCTTGGCTGAACAATATAGGGAAGAGCTTGATGGCTTTGCCGGCTTCATGGACAGAGAGGTTGAGCTCAAACAGGCAATTTCTAATCCTTTATACGACAGGTCAGGCCGTAAGAATCTTTTGGATACGGTATTAGACAAGCTTGAATTATCAGTGGTGATGAGCTCTTTTGTTCGTCTGCTGTTTGATAAGGGCCGGTTTGTTTTTTTAAGCGACATCAACGAATTTTACCGGAAGCTTGCGGATGAACTAAAGGGTGTTGCCCATGCCAGCGTGGTTTCGGCAGCAGAGCTTTCCTCGGAAGCACTTGAAAAAATACGAAATTCTCTGTCAAAATTGACAGGTAAAGATATTATTCTGGATGTTGAGCAGGATCCCGGTCTTATAGGCGGAATTGTTACAAAAATAGGTGATCTTGTTTTGGATGGCAGTGTCAAAACTCAATTACTCGGTATGAGAGAATTATTTAAAAGGGGTGAGAGTGTCTAATGGAAATAAAAGCAGAAGAAATAAGTCAGATTATCAAAGAACAGATTAAAGATTTTGAGAAGAAGGTCGAGCTGAGTGAAACCGGCGTCGTCTTGTCTGTTGGTGACGGTATTGCCAGGGTCTATGGTCTGGAAAAGGCCATGACCATGGAACTGGTTGAATTTCCAGGCGGCATTCTCGGTCTGGTGCTGAACCTTGAAGAAGACAATGTCGGTGTGGCCGTTATGGGTGAGGATACCAACATTAAAGAAGGTGATATGGTTAAACGTACAGGCCGTATTGCCGAGGTACCCGTTGGAGAAGCCGTACTTGGCCGCGTTGTTACCACCGTAGGTGAACCCATAGACGGTAAGGGGCCTATTGAAGCAAAAGAGACCCGAAGGTTAGAGGTCGTTGCTCCCGGCGTTATCGATAGAAAGAGTGTACATGAACCCATGTATACCGGTTTGAAATCCATTGATGGTATGACACCGGTCGGTCGCGGCCAGCGAGAGCTCATCATTGGTGACCGTCAAATAGGTAAAACAGCCGTTGCGATCGATGCCATTCTCAGCCAGAAAGGGCAGGGGGTTTACTGCATCTATGTTGCATGCGGCCAGAAAAAATCGACTGTTGCTCAGGTGGTTTCGGTTCTTGAGGAGCATGGGGCCATGGAATATACGACAGTTGTCGCGGCTTGTGCCAGTGATCCTGCTTCACTGCAGTTTTTAGCCCCTTATGCAGGATGCGCAATGGGCGAATATTTCCGCGATAAGGGCCAACATGCACTTATTGTTTATGATGATCTTTCAAAACAGGCTGCTGCTTATCGTCAGGTATCCCTTCTTTTGAGACGTCCGCCCGGTCGCGAAGCTTACCCCGGCGACATTTTTTACAATCACTCCCGACTTCTTGAGCGTTCCGCCAAGCTTAATGATGAGCTGGGTGCCGGATCCCTGACGGCACTTCCGATTATTGAGACCCAGGAGGGTGACGTTTCAGCATTTATTCCTACTAACGTTATCTCCATTACCGACGGCCAGATATATCTGGAGCCGGCTCTCTTCTTTGCCGGTGTAAGGCCTGCTATCAATGTCGGGCTCTCCGTATCCCGCGTAGGTGGTGCCGCACAGGTTAAAGCCATGAAACAGGTTGCCGGTACGTTGCGTCTTGATTTGGCTCAGTATCGTGAACTGGAAGCTTTTGCCGCTTTTGGCAGTGACCTGGATACTGCAACTCAGGCAAGGCTTACACGTGGCGCAAGATTGGTTGAGCTTTTGAAACAACCCCAATACCAACCGCTTCCCATGGAAAAACAGGTAACCATCATTTATGCCGGTACAAAAGGGTTTCTTGATAAGTATCCCATTGAAGTTGTTGCTAAATATGAGGCAGGCCTTTATCCATTTATTGAAAACAGATTCCCGGAGCTTTTTACCGAACTCGCAGACAAAAAAGCGATCACGGATGATCTGGATAAATTGATGACAAAAGCCTTGAACGAGTATGACGAGGAATTCAAGGATACGATAAAGTAAATAGCATGTTGCGGGTTTTAAATTTAAAACCCGTAACCTTAAAACCTGAAACCCGTAACTCGTAAGGGCAAGTTTGTATGGCAAAGCTAAAAGAAATCCAATTAAAAATATCAGGCGTAAAGAAAACAAAACAGATTACAAGCGCCATGAAAATGGTGGCTAGTTCCAAATTACGCGGCGCCCAGATGAGTATGGAAGCTTTTCGGCCTTATGCCGGCAAGTATGCCGAGGTTCTGGGAAGTCTTGCAGAGAGGGCCGGCGATCAAGCATCTCCTTTGCTTGAACCGCGTGAAGAAGTTAAAAAAGTAGGTATTGTTCTGTGCACGTCAGACAGAGGTTTATGTGGTGGTTTTAATTCCGGCCTGATTAACAAGGCCATATCTTTGCTGAAGGAATATTCCGAAAAGAATATAGAAGTTTCATTTACTAATTTCGGTAAAAAGGGATTTGATTGGTGTCGTAACAATAACAAAGTAGTCGAGGAGAAGCATCTTGGCATCATAGGATCCAGGTTCGGCTTCAACATTGCTTCAGTTGCCGGTCGAAAGATGATAGACGGCTTTCTTGACGGGACTTATGATGAAGTCTATGTTGTTTATTCCGAATTCTTAAACATGGCTAGGCAGGTTCCCGCTGTCAAAAAACTTCTTCCCATCCCGCCCATTGAAGTAGAAGGGGAGGGTATTGAAGAAGCAGAGGAAGAAGGCTTCATGGCGGAGCACATCTGTGAGCCGTCACCGGATGAACTGTTAAATGAAATGCTTCCAAAAAATGTTTATATTCAACTTTTTAGTGCTTTTTTGGAAACGTCCACCAGTGAACATGCCGCACGTATGACTGCAATGGATAATGCGACCCGGGCGTGCAATGATATGATTACTGAACTTAAAACAATATTTAATAAGGCTCGACAGGCTGCAATTACTGCAGATTTAATGGATATTGTCGGTGGCGCTGAGGCCCTTAAAGGTTAACCTGACTTTATATTAAAATTAATTGTTTCATAGGAGGTCGTTAGATGGGAGATAATATAGGAAAAGTTAAGCAGGTTATGGGGCCTGTTGTTGATGTTGAGTTTGAACCGGGCAAACTACCTGCAATTCTTTCGAGTCTTTTGATTACCAACCCGGCTATTAATGATGAACCTGACAATCTTGTTGTCGAGGTCGCTCAGCACTTGGGTGACAATGTGGTTCGTACCATTGCCATGGATGTAACTGATGGTCTTGTACGCGGGATGCCTGTAAAGGATACCGGTAAACCGATTATGATGCCTGTCGGTCAGGCCTCTCTTGGACGCGTTCTTAATGTTGTCGGTCGTCCCGTTGATGGTTTGGGCCCGATAAGTCAAGAAAAGATGATGCCTATACACAGGCCGGCTCCTGAATTCGTGGAGCAGGATACTTCCGTACGTGTACTTGAAACCGGTGTTAAGGTAATCGACTTGCTTGTCCCGTTTCCGCGAGGCGGTAAAATGGGAATGTTCGGTGGTGCCGGTGTAGGTAAAACCGTTATTATGATGGAGATGGTAAACAATATTGCCATGCAACACGGTGGTATTTCGGTTTTTGCCGGTGTTGGGGAACGTACGCGTGAGGGGAATGACCTTTATCATGAAATGAAGGATTCCGGTGTTTTGCCCAAAGCCGCTCTTATCTACGGTCAGATGACCGAGCCCCCTGGAGCAAGAGCCCGTGTTGCGCTTTCCGCTTTGACTGTTGCGGAGTATTTTCGTGATATTGAGGGCCAGGATGTTCTCATTTTTATTGATAATATTTTCCGATTCACCCAGGCCGGTTCCGAGGTTTCAGCGTTGTTAGGCCGTATGCCTTCTGCTGTTGGATATCAGCCTACACTTGCTGTTGACATGGGTGGACTCCAGGAACGTATTACATCAACGGATAAGGGATCCATTACTGCTGTTCAGTGTGTTTATGTACCTGCTGATGACTTGACGGATCCTGCACCTGCAACAACATTTGCTCATCTTGATGGTACGGTTGTTTTGTCCCGTCAGATCGCTGAGCTTGGAATTTATCCTGCTGTTGATCCGCTTGATTCATCATCGAGGATTCTTGATGCGTCATACATTGGTGAAGAGCATTACCGGGTTGCCCGCGATGTTCAGCAGATTCTTCAGAAATATAAAGAACTTCAGGACATTATTGCAATTCTTGGTATTGATGAATTGAGTGATGAAGATAAGCTTACCGTTGCCCGTGCACGTAGAATTCAAAGATTTCTTTCTCAGCCCTTTCATGTTGCTGAAACTTTTACAGGTATCAAGGGAACATATGTAAAGATAGAAGATACTGTAAGAAGTTTTAAAGAAATTTGTGAAGGCAAATACGATCACATTCCGGAACAAGCCTTCTATCTGGTAGGCGGCATTGAAGAGGCAATCGCCAAGGCCGAAAAAATGGCCGGCGAAAAATAAATAGAGGGTAAAAGTATGGCTGAAAATATTTTATTAGAAGTTGTTACTCCGGAAAAAGTTGTCGTTAGTGAAAAAGCGCAAATCGTTATGGCACCCGGCAACCTTGGAGAGTTTGGCGTGCTTAGTGGCCATACGCCTTTTTTGAGCACCCTTAATATTGGCAGGCTTCACTACAAGGATGAGAGCGGGAATGAGCAAAGCATCTTTATCAGTGGAGGATTTGCTGAAGCGCTTCCGGATAAGGTTACCGTGCTGGCAGAGTCGGCTGAAAGAGAACGGGAAATTGATGTCGAGCGTGCAAAAGAAGCTATGGAGCGCGCACGGAAACGTTTGGCTGAAAAGGGAAAACAGGATATCGATGTTTTTAGAGCTGAAATTGCTCTGAAGAGAGCGCTTTATCGCCTTTATATCACTGAAGCTGTAGCTATCAAATAATATTTTCAAACTGTTAAAGGGTTTATGCGATAGTTATATATCCTGATATACTCCATTAAAACAAAAAATTAAAAAGGCAAACCATATGGTTTGCCTTTTTTTATTAGAGGATTTAATGATGGATAAAGAAGAAAAAAAGATTGCCGCTATAATTCTTGCCGCAGGAAAAGGCACACGCATGAAATCGAACAAGGCGAAAGTCCTTCACGGGATAAATGGAAGGCCTATGATCAATCATGTGATAGCAACTGCTGAAAAGGTGGCCGGAAAGAATATAATCGTTGTGATCGGGCACCAGCGTGAGACCGTTAGAAAAAACGCGTCTGAGCAGGCTGAGGTCATTTTTGCATGTCAGGATGAACAGCTTGGAACGGGCCATGCCGTCATGTGTGCAATTCCACACTTATCCGAAGAAATAAAAGAAGTCGTCATCTTGTGTGGTGATGTACCGTTGCTTTTAGCTGATACGGTCATAAGGCTTATAGAAAGCCATAAAAAAGAAAATAGTGATGTCACAATCCTGGCCGTTGAAGTAGATAACCCTACGGGTTATGGGAGAATGCAAGTTGATGAAAACGGTAATGTTGCCAGGATTATTGAAGAGGCTGATGCTACTTTAGAAGAAAAGAAGATTAAAAAAATTAATTCAGGTATTTATTGTGTAAATAAGGAATTTTTAAAAGAATCTTTGAGTAAAATTAAATCCGATAATGCCCAAAAAGAGCTGTATCTCACGGATATAATAGAAATAGGGTATAGGGACAAAAAGAGAATGAGATTATTTGTCGGAACGGATATTGATGAAGTTGTCGGCGTAAATACCTGCCATGATTTGATTAAAGCTGAAAAACTTATGCAGAAAAGGATAGGCAAAATATCTTGACTTTAATTGGCATTAAAGATTATATTTAATACTTATTGTATGAGGTAAAAATTGGATAAAGATGATATCTTTTGTCAATTTAACGATATTAAAGAAAAAGTTTGAATTTAATTAAAGTTTATAAATTTCTTGGTTCGACTAATTCTGAGTTTTGAACAAATATAGAGCCTATAGCAGAACCTCAGGTAGTAATTCTGATAACCAAAAGTAGATAGAAAGAAGTTATAGTCTGCTCTGAGTCAGCCATTTGTTTGCAAGATAAACAATTTTGATGCTTACTCATTTTTCATGTGTCAATTTGGAAGAGCTTTAAAACAAAGCCTTCGGATCAAAGTGGCATAATCTGAACACTTTGGTCATTGGTATACATTTGGCGAGAAGTTAAAGCTCTACGCGTAACAAAATTTGCTGTTTTTTGGGTTTGCCGAGTAACTAAAGTCAAAAATCAACTGTCAGGAAGACCACAAAATATAAATAACCTTTTAATGCTAATCTTAGATGCTAATTATCTTATTTTTTCTGATTTGTTTAGACATATTTCAGACAGAGCAGTGGTATTAATCCAAACGGTTGATGTAAATATCAAAAAAATGCTATATTTCAGAAAAATACCATAATACGCATTAAGGCACAATTCTTGCCGATTTAGTCCTTTAGTCCTTTAGTTATTGTGTTACATCCGATAAATAATAAATAAGTTTTGTTATTTTCATGGACAAAATGTATTCTTAATATCTTAAATATTGTTAAATTGCGGTAATTGACCCCTGCCGTGTACGTGATTGGAAGATGTTCTTTGTCCCAACACTGATTAAAAGGGGGCTTTCCCTGGTTTTGGTGTGCATGTTCTGCTTGTACGGAAAAGCCTGAAGAAGCTATAAGGTCCCAAATTTGCTATTTGGTTCAAAGTCCTTTCAACACGGCATATTGGCGGGGGTTTTTTTATTATATATATTAATGATGACCTGGAATTTAAAGAATTAGATTCTGCTTGTCCGGGTTTGTTTGCTTGTATTTTATTTTTAGCCGTATTTATCTATAAGTGTTTTGAAAAAGTATATCTTAATACAGCAGACGTGTTAATAAGAAATCACCATTATTTATTACTTTTCTTTGTCTATCTCAAAGATCTCTTCCCAATTCACACCTCAATACAAATTCTACACAGATTGTTTTTCGTTTTCGTTTTCGTTTTCCGTATCATGACTTCACTTTGTTTGTTTGAGGGCTCATGAATGGAAACTAAAAAATATTGAGGAGAGAATTAATGAATACATATAATGTACTGTTAAGCATACTAGGCTTTGTCCTGGGGTTTGCTTTTGCCTATTGGATAAAACTAAGAGCCATATCTCAAGGGCTTAAGGATGCCGAGGAAAAGGCACTTCAACTGATTGAGGATGCGAAGAACAGGTCGGAAACACTGGTAAAAGAGACCAAGCTTGAAGCCAAAGATAGACTTTTCAAAATGAAAAGTGAGTTTGATGCCGAGACCAGAGAAACTCGATTTGAATTAAAAAAACAGGAAAAACGCCTGATTCAGAAAGAGGAGAACCTTGATAAAAAGCATGATCAATTTGAGCGTCGGGAACGTGATATCTCAATTATTGAGAAAAAAATACAAAAGAGAGAAAAACTGATTGAAAAAAACGAGCTGAAATATAGTGATTTGATTGATGAGCAAAAAAAACAGCTTGAAAAAATTTCCGGTCTGACCACTGAACAGGCTAAAGAACTTTTAATAAAAACGATGGAGAATGAGGCGAAATATGATGCGGCAAAGCTTATCAAGAAGAGATTAACTGAAGCAACAGAGGAAGCCGATAAAAAGGCAAGAAAAATTATAGCAACTGCTATTCAGAGATATGCAGGTGATTTTGTTGCTGAGCGCACTGTTTCGGTAGTTCAACTTCCCAGCGACGAGATGAAGGGACGAATAATTGGAAGAGAGGGCCGAAACATTCGTGCGTTTGAGGCAGCAACGGGTATTGATCTCATCATAGACGATACGCCTGAAGCGGTTATTCTTTCAGGATTTAACCCTGTCAGGCGGGAAATTGCACGTCTTGCTTTGATAAAATTAATAACGGACGGTCGAATTCATCCTGCACGTATAGAAGATGTTGTAAAAAGGGTGGGCCAGGAAGTTGATGAGACGATAAAAGAAGCAGGGGAACAGGCTGCATTTGATTTGGGCGTGCACGGCATTAATAATGAATTAATCAAATATATAGGACGTTTAAAATATCGTACCAGTTATGCACAAAATGTTTTGCAGCATTCTATTGAAGTTGGGGCTTTAACCGGTATTATGGCTGCTGAACTGGGACTTAATATTAAGCTGGCAAAACGTATGGGCTTGTTACATGATATAGGAAAAGCCATTGATCATGAGGTCGAAGGGGCCCATGCGGTGATCGGTTCCAAGCTCGCCCAAAAATATGGTGAATCTCCGCAAGTTGTTCATGCCATTGCCGCTCATCATGAAGATGTACCTCCTGTTTCAGTTTATGATTTATTGGTTCAGGCTGCGGATGGACTTTCAGGGGCCAGGCCGGGTGCAAGAAAGGAGCTCCTTGAAAACTATATCAAACGGCTGGAAGATCTTGAGAAGATAGCCAATTCATTTAAAGGTGTTGCAAATTCTTATGCAATCCAAGCGGGAAGGGAGTTGAGAGTAATCGTCGAAGGTAATGTTGTCAATGATGACCGGTCGGTATTGCTCAGCAGGGAGATTGCAAAGAAAATAGAGGATTCGTTAACCTTTCCGGGTCAAATAAAAGTGATAGTGATCCGTGAAACCAGATCTGTAGAATATGCAAATAAATAAGGCTGATCAAATTATGAATGTGATTGATATACTTAATGAAAGAGGTTTTGTTGAGCAAGCCACTCATGAAAAGGAGCTGAAAGAATTTTTTGAAAATGGACCTGTGACCTGTTACACGGGTTTTGATCCAACTGCCGATAGTTTGCATATTGGGCATCTTATACCGATTATGGCGCTTTCTCACATGCAAAGGGAAGGTCATAGACCTATAGCTCTTGTAGGTGGCGGTACGGGACTTGTCGGCGATCCGAGCGGTAAAACGGAAATGCGAAAAATGCTTACCCCGGATTTGGTAAATGAGAATGTTAAAGGAATAAAAAAACAGCTATCCCGCTTTATTGATTTTAATGATGATAAAGCGCTTTTGGTGAACAATGCGGATTGGTTGACAAAAATAAACTATATCGAATTTCTGAGAGATATTGGTCGGTATTTCAGTGTGAATCGAATGTTGAAGGCTGAAAGTTATCGCTTGCGTCTGGATTCGGAAGAAGGCTTGAATTTTATTGAGTTCAATTACATGCTCTTGCAGTCTTATGATTTCCTGCAGCTTTTTAATGAATATGGGTGCCGGCTGCAGATGGGAGGCAGTGATCAGTGGGGCAATATTGTCGCCGGAATAGAACTTATTCGGAGAACGTGTCACGAAACGGCTTTCGGTGTTACCTTCTCCCTGATTACGACCAGCACTGGAGCCAAGATGGGAAAAACCGCCAAGGGAGCGGTTTGGCTTGATCCTGAAAGAACGTCTCCCTATGAATTCTATCAGTATTGGATAAATTCTGATGATAAAGACGTTGCCAGGTTTTTGGCCCTGTATACATTTTTGCCCATGGATGAAGTCAGAGCGGTTGAAAAATTACAAGGTGCGGAATTGAACAGTGCTAAAGCCGTCCTGGCGTTTGAAGCAACCCACCTTGCTCATGGCAAGCAAGAGGCAGAAAAAGCCTATGAGTCCGCATCAACTATGTTTGGAAAACGGGCGGTGCCCAAAGGCCTTTTGCCCTCAAGCACCATACCTCGTAATGAAATCAATGCGACAATACCGGCCTTCTCTGCAAATGTTTCAAGCACTATACCGCATTCATTTATGGATCGAGAACAATTGGAAAAGGGTGTTCCGGTATTCAAGCTGTATCATATGGCCGGCCTTGCAAAGTCCGGAGGGGCGGCAAGAAGGCTTATTGATCAAGGGGGTGCCTATATAAACGGAAAGCGGATTGAAGGCTTTGATACGCTGATAACTGTTGATGATATACATGATATGGAAATATTGTTAAGGGCGGGTAAAAAAAAGTACCATAAAATTAAAATTAATGCTTGACATAGAGAGCGAGTAAGTGTAGATTCGCATCTCTTTGTGAGAGAGAAAGACCAAGGGCAAAAAAATAAATAAAAAGTAAAAATAAAGCTTGACAGAAAAAAATATTTGTTCTAAATTGCTCAGATTGTTTGCTTGTCGTTAAGCAGATCAAGCGGGCAGTCGATTTTTGATCTTTGAAAACTAGGTAGTGACAGAAAAATTTGAGAAGGGTCTTTAAGTTAATTCTCTGTATCTTGAATTTTAAGATGCAGTATGGA
>JAFDHS010000359.1 GCA_019308655.1 Deltaproteobacteria bacterium | reverse complement strand
ACCCGAGATGAGCGCTTTTGAGGTAGCTGAAGAGCTTGTTTCACGGATTAAATCAAACCGGTACGACATGATCGTTGTAAACTTTGCCAATATGGACATGGTTGGACATACCGGGATTCTTGAAGCTGCAATAAACGCATGTGAAGCCGTTGATAAATGTGTTGAAAAAGTGGTTACACAAGTAAAGGCTGAAGGCGGGGCGGTTTTGATCATCAGCGATCATGGAAATGCGGAAAAAATGATAGAAGGCAACGGGACCCCTCATACGGCCCATACCGTGAATTCGGTTCCCTTGATACTGGTTGACGACAAATTCAGAGACGTTGCTTTGACACCCGGTGTTTTAGGAGATGTTGCGCCTACACTTCTTCATATCATGGGCATAGATAAATCCGAACAGATGACGGGACGGTCTCTTATTTCTTAATAGCTCACTTCAAACTTTTTCGTTTAGGAGAGTTTTGTGGCGGATACTGAAAAAAATACGAATATGATTATAGACTGGATTACCGGGAAACCCGTGCCTGACGTAGGCGCGGAAGCGAACCGTCAGGCAGTTGAGCGGTTTCTTGTTGAAGAAAAAGGCTTTGCCAAAGAAGATATCGAGGTCAATGTTGATATCGATACGTTTATTGCCGGTGAGCCATACCGGTCGCAGATCGATCTTGTGGTTGGCGTGGACAAAGAAACACGGTTTATGGCAATAAAGTGTGCGGCAGGATCATTGGGTTCAAGAGAACGTGAAATTCTTTCTGCATCAAGGATTTTAAGTGAGTATCCGATTCCTTATTCCGTGGTCTCGGACGGTAAAACCGCTATTGTTCTGGATACGGTTACGGGAAAAAAGCTGGGTGAGGGATTGAACGCCGTCTGGTCAAAGGAAGAGGCAAAAGAAAAGTTAAAGTCCATCAAACCCATGCCCTTTCCCAAAGACCGGCTGGAACGGGAAAAACTTATCTTTCGCTCCTACGATATTCTTAACGTTAATGTAAAACGGAATACACCAGCTAAATAATTTGAGTGTAACTCCTTGAGTTTTCGAAAAATAGTTCTTTGTTAAATCAGCATAATGGCCTATTTTAAGTTTTAAGCCGCTGAAGCCAATTGCAAATCTGGTTCTTCGTTAATTGATACCAGTATTTTACGCTTTTTTCGTTTTCGATGAATAAATTCTTTTTCAACGTCAAGCCAGTTGCTAATAAAATTTTTGTCGGTTTGTATTTTCTTCACGAACGCTTTCAGATTTTCGTACTGAAATCGACGGACTATACTATTGAAGGAATCGTTTGGGATTCCCTCGTCGATAATTTTGCGTCTGACAGAAAGTATGAAAGCGTACTGATAGCCTTTTCTTTTAACTACATACGATGGATTTCGGTAAGACTGAATTTGGAACCCAATACCAGTGCTGTCGCTATTAACGTCAGATTATCAAATTGAATTCTTGTAAACGCAGTTTGGAGAAAACTCAATCCACTGACTATAATCAATAATCAAGGTTTGACCCCAATCTCTCTGTTTCTGTTCGTCGGCTCATAGCTTTGCACTCCGGCTTCCTTCAGACGGTCCCCCGCGGCAATCGCCCTTGCCTTCGCATAGTACTTTTGATAATCAATCATCTGATTAGCAGAATTCACGTACAGGGGACTTGCTCCCCATAAGTTCACGCCCATGCCGGGCGTACCACAAGTAAATTCAGCGGACCAAAGGGCTGAGCCGCCGATTAATCCGTTTCCTTGGCCTTTGATAACTGTTATCTATCGCAGGCGCCCGAAAATTCCTGGATATTGAAATAATGGCAAGATAACACCTCCGAAGCATTAAGAAGCAGCCTGTGTTTGCCGTTTTATACAGACTGCATAATTATTGTTATGTCTAATTGATTCATATGGGAGGTCTAATGGCGAAAAGGTCCGAAGGTATCAGACGAATAGTCCAGGTACTTTCAGTATTATCGGTGGATGTCAAGCAAGTTGTCGCCTAAACATAAAAAATTTATCGTTCCGCCCACAAAAGTTTTTCAGGCCCTCCGACGAGCTTTT
>JAFDHS010000358.1 GCA_019308655.1 Deltaproteobacteria bacterium | reverse complement strand
CTTAGCGCCCTTCGGGCGGGCTTTATGTAACACTTTAATTTATTTACCAATAAAATGGAAATTCCTATACTATTAAATCAAGACCTGAATGGGGATCACAAGGATCACCCCTACAAAGAACAACGACAACGAATACGACATCAACATAAACCGTCCCGAAACGCAACCATCACAGCATAACGACAAGAAAAAACAAACCCAATGCCATTACCATCATAGCGGTCAACGTCTCAGTCACATGCTCTATTCTCTCCCCCAAACCACGACGATTCTCCAGCACCCCTATGGTTAATTTTTTACCGGTAATCACCACTGCACTCACCACCGAAATCGTCACGGCCATACCCAGGGCCTGGAAAAAAGCAAGCAGAAGTCCCAAGCCTATCATATTCAATGAAAGGGCAAAAAGCATCACCAGCACCACGCCGGGACAAGGTATCATCCCCACAGCCAGGGCCATGGTCAACAAACTTTTCTTTTTTCCTTCCATCTTCAAGTCAGCTCCCCTGACACCGGTTCCGGCTCCACGCAGCCAGGTAAAAAGGCTTGTCGCCAGCATCCCGGCCCCAAGCAGAGCGATAAGGCTGTAGCTTATAAATTGGGTCATGCGGGTTATGTTCTCGATACGACCCATCATTCCTTTGTTAAGAATAAAATGCAGAAGAAGCACCAGCCCTGCTCCGGAAAGCCCATGAAAAAAGGCGATCATGTTACCCAAAAGGATACCTTCGCCAAGATTCCTGCCTCGCGAAAGCAGATAAGACGTTGCCACGGCTTTGCCGTGTCCGGGCCCGGCAGCATGAAGAACGCCGTACACAAAAACAATTAATATCAAGGGCATCAACGGCCGAAGACTCGATGTCTCCCTGTGCAGTAGAGACTTTTGACGGACCCTGCTTTGACATAAAAGGATTTTCTGCCCTTGCCGGAAGATTTACGAGCTGCAACAATAAGAATATAAAAAGAAATGTGAATAGCCTGTTCATTTTTTGAGCCTGAACCTTAATATCACCTCAACAGGATGCATCATACCAAAATAATACGTCTCGTTCGGGTTTTCAGCGATGCGGTGATTGATTTCAAACGCCGCCCCCCCTTCTATACGGGAAGGCCGGTCTTTGGCAAAACCCACATAGGTATAGTAAGTAGTATCGTACTGCGATATGGCGAACTCTTTAAAACTCGAAGCCGCCTTTACATGACAGGGAATAAAAAATTCATACACGAGTTTACCTTGAATCAGGATCGCTTGAAAATCAAGGACATATTGGACATCAAAAGATTTTCCGTTAATCTTGATGAAAGTAAAATACTTAAACTCAGCCAGGTTTGCAAAAGCTTCCTTCTTTATGAGGGCGATCTCGGACGTGTCCAACTTTGAATTTTTGTTCAGATCATAATCTCCAACGATCATGCTGCTGAAAAATTCATCAAAGTCCCATTTTACACGAACGCCGGCCAATCCCTGATCATCGAAAACCATCGAAAGACTGTTTGCAACAAAAATATGCGGATGGGAAAACAATACCCGCGAAAACCCAAGCAGCAAAAGGACTGTAAATAAACAGACTCGACGATTCATAATTTTCAATTTGTATTTATTCGGAAGTATCATAAATGGATTTCAGGGACTCGGATAAACCGAAAAAGTGAGCGAAACACTTCACACTTTTTTTAATCAACGGTATTATACCATGATATTGTTGTCAAGATCGAAGGCATTCAAAATAAGCTCATATAACCGGGAGCTGTATTCCTTCTATTTGGTTTGTTGACATATCACGCCTCCTGTATTAATTCAGAGGATCAATTTAGAAATACGGACACGGCAGGCTTATGACACAGATTCACGATCAGGAAAAACAGCAATTTAAAAAGCTTTTCAAACAGGAAGGAATTGATCATATTGAGGACAGGTTCAAAGTGCTTGAAGCCTTTCTGCAAACCGAACGTCATATTACCGCCGACGAACTGAATCAGCTTCTTGATAAAATCGGATATCCGTTAGACCCTGATTTTGTAAAAGACACCCTGAATCTTATGTGCCGTTTTGGTTTTGCCCGGAAAAACAAGTTTGATAACGGAAGACTCTGTTATGAACACAGGCATATCGGCCGCCATCATGATCATATGATCTGTACGAAATGTGGCAAGATTATCGATTTTAAGGACCAAAAGCTTGAAAACCGGAATGTTTGTATTGCAGCGGCCCATGGTTTCCACATGCTCCAGCACAGGATGGAAATCTACGGTATCTGTTCGGACTGCCTGAAAGAAAGCACAAAGCTCATACCTCTTGTGACGGCAAAAGAGGGTGAACGTCTCATAATCCGGGAATTCACAGGAGGTGCAAGAGGCCGAATGCGTTTAATGACAATGGGTTTAAGGATCGGAGACGAAATAGAAGTTGTTGCCAACCACGGCAATGGACAAATGGTTGTTGCTTCAGGTTACCATCGCTATATTCTGGGACCCAAGCCGGCCCGGAAAATAATGGTTCATTCAATGAACAGCCGACACGAATAAACCGGAAAAGTTAAAAGTGAACGAAAGGGACTGAGTCATTTCACTCCGTCTCTCTATATAATCGATAAAATTCCTCAACTTCAGGAAACTTAGAGACTGTTTAAAAATCAGGAAGCCGCTCTCACGGTTTTACAGCGGATTCATCAGATCACTTTATACTTTTTTTAATTTCAACACGATAGGAATTTTAAGACGGATGGATTTTCACCTGACTTTAAAATTTAGTTGCAACAAATATTTTATTTTCCGTATCATCAACATTAGTTTGGAGAAATGTAATGCTGTTGAAAGATATGAAGGAAGGCCAGACCGGCCAAATCGTGCGCGTAGGAGGCAATGGTATCCTGCGCAGAAGAATCCTTGAAATGGGGCTGACTTCGGGCTCCGAGATCTATGTTGAGAAATATGCACCATTGAAAGATCCCATTGAACTGATTATAAAGGGCTACCACCTATCGCTTCGTGTTGACGAGGCCACACAAATAACGGTTGATAATGTAAGATAGAGACTCATGGACCAGAAAAATTTTACCATAGCATTAGCAGGAAATCCCAATTCCGGGAAAACAACAATGTTTAACAATATGACCGGAACCCGGCAAAAGGTCGGAAACTGGCCGGGTGTAACAGTAGAAAAAAAAGAGGGTAATATCCATAGACACGGATATGATCTTAAAATTGTGGACCTCCCCGGAACATACAGCCTGACCCCTTTTTCCATAGAAGAGATCGTTTCAAGAAATTTCATTCTTGAAGAACGGCCGGATGTTGTTATCGATATCATTGACTCATCCAACCTGGAACGAAGCCTTTATCTTGCAACCCAGCTCAGAGAGCTTGATTGCTGCAAGGTCATATTCGCTCTTAATATGAGAGATCTTGCCCATGCGCGGGGGATCAAAATTAATGCCCGCAAGCTTTCGGAACTTCTTGATGTGCCGGTTGTATTTACAGTCGGAAACAAGAACGAGGGCGTTGATGCACTATTGAAAAAAGCGATTGAAGTGGCCGA
>JAFDHS010000018.1 GCA_019308655.1 Deltaproteobacteria bacterium | reverse complement strand
ATTGCCCGGCCAGGAGTACTCACAGAGCCATTCAATCGTCTCTGAAGACAGCTTTATTAGAGGCCGTTTCTCTCTTTTACAAAATTCTTCCACAAATTCATGAGCCAATAAAGGGATATCTTCTTTTCTGTCACGAAGCGGTGGAATCTGAAGCGTAACAACCCGAAGCCGATAATAAAGGTCCTCTCGGAAACGCCCGGCTTCAACCTCTGCCGGCAGGTCTAAATTGGTAGCCGAGATGACGCGACAATCCACCGAAACTTCTTTGAGCCCCCCGACTTTACGGATTTTTCGCCCTTCCAGAAACCGAAGGAGACGAACCTGCATCTCAGATGAAATATTGCCGATTTCATCCAAAAAAAGCGTGCCACGATCTGAAGCTTCGATTAAGCCTTTCTTGTCACGAATAGCTTGAGTAAATGCTCCCTTTATATGCCCAAACAATTCGCTTTCCAAAAGCCCTGTTGGAGTAGAACCGCAATCTACTACAACCAAAGGATGATCACGGCGAGGTCCTTTCTGATGGATCATACGAGCGATACGTCACGGCGAGGTCCTTTCTGATGGATCATACGAGCGATACGGTCCTTTCCCACACCGCTTTCGCCCAGAATTAATACATTGATATCACTTGGGGTCACTCGCTCAACAAGATCATAAAGTGCTTTCATAGAATCGCTCTTGCCGTCATAAGGTACCTTATTCAAAGCAGAGTTTGTTGCGCCTTTAGTTGAAGAAGAAACTTTTCCCAAGATTTCATTGACCTTGAGGAGAAAATCACGCCCTTTGAAAGGTTTGGTCAAATACTCCACCGCCCCTGCTTTAATGGCATGGATGGCATCTGGAATAGTCCCGTAAGCCGTCAACAAAATAACGGGGAGTTCCGGCCGAAGTACCCGAACTTCTCTGAGAAGTTCCATCCCTCCCATGCCGGGCATCCGTACATCCGAGATCATAAGATCGACCTGTTTATCATTCAGTATCCCTAAGGCTTTTCGGGCTCCGGCTGCCGTGAGGACCCGAAATCCTGCCGAAGAAAGACGGGCTTCCAGAACCTCCCTTATATGTAGATCGTCATCCACAACCAGAATGGTTTGCTTGTCGTTCAAGTTATGCTCCTTTTTTGGGACTTCAAGGAGAGGAAACTTCTTTCTTTTTTTTTTGAATTTCTCGATGAATGGTCTCCAGGGCCTCTATCTGATCTCTAAGGACCTTTATTTGCTGTTCTTTCGCTTGCAGAAGTTTATCGAATATTTTTTTATTATCGGCTTTACGTGAAGCGATTCTCTTAAGAAGCAAAGTCAACATCCGGGGGTCTTCGCCATCCTTGTTCATAGGAGCAAAACGACTCCAGTGTTCCCAGGAAATCATGGCTTTGTTAAACTCATCCGGATCTTTTGCCTGAATCAGACGGATACAGGCCAGGGCGTAAAGAGTCCTTCGACGAAGGCTCTCCTCTTCAACCTCTTGGCTCAGAGTTTCAAAAAGTTTCAGGGCCTTGCTGTAATCTCCACCTTGAAAGGCCTTCATGCCATCATCATAATATTGGGATTCAGATTCCTGGGAATGAAGCGGCAGTTTGTTGAATAAGGCGCATCCCCATATCCCGCCCCCTATAAGGGACATTACTATTCCACTGCAAAAAATTAAACCTATTCGAAAAATTTGCACGGTATTGATTCTCTTATTTCTTAGAGGCTAATGGAAGAGTAAAACCGAAAGTGCTTCCATGACCCGGTTGACTTTTCAACCAGATCCGCCCTCCATGGGCTTCAATGATTTGTTTGGATATACTAAGGCCCAAGCCGGTACCGTCTATCCCGTCTTGTCCCTCCGAAACCTGGTAATATTTACGAAATACAAACGGCTGTTGCTCTTCCGGAATGCCCGGCCCATTATCCGATACGGAAAATAGCAAACCTGTTTGATCTTCAGAAGGCTCTACCCGCACAATCACTTCCCCTCCGAAAGAAGAAAATTTGACGGCATTTCCCAAAAAGTTGAGAAGGACCTGCTGGAGGTGGTTCAAATCTCCCATAACATAAGGGAGGTCGGAAGGTACCTCAGTCTGAATCTTGATCTTTTGGGCCTCGGACGAAGGGGTCAAGCGTTGAAGGCTGGTATCCACAAGAACAGAAGGATCCAGGGGCCGAGAATTAATCTTAAGTATTCCTGCCTCCATACGAGAGACCTGCAACAAATGATTCAAAAGATCGATAATCCGTTCTATTTCCAGGTCGGCGATCTTCAAAAACCGTCTCTGTCGATTGTTAACGGCTCCCATGAGTTCCTCCTGAATAAGATTTACCGACTCCTGGATGGAAGTCAAGGGGGTTCTGATTTCATGGCTCAGCATAGCGATAAAGTTCGATCGCATACGTTCCTCTTCTTTAAGACGAGTGATCATATCGTTGAAGGCAAGAGCCAATTCTCCGAATTCATCTTTTGACAGGATTCGGATGGGTTTGCCGTAACCTTTTCGAGATATTGAACTGATGCCTCTAAGGAGTTCTCGAAGGGGACGGTTCACATAATAACCTAATAATATAATTCCTGCTAAACCCGCTATTATAGAGACTTCGAATCCCACAACTCCCCATCGCATGGATATCCGGCCCTGTTGATGAAGTCCTCTCATTGCCAGTTCCACCTCTCGCTCATCCTCAGATCGGAGCATGGAAATTTTATGGATCCATTCGTTGATCACTTCCTCCGGAATCCAAAAGCTTTTTGGTGTTTCATCCCCTTTCGGATCCATTATATCTTCGGCAATCGTCTTTTGGTAGTTTTCGTTAAGCTTCTCCCATAGTATGGCATCCTTTGTTCCCGATTTTATCTTCAAAATTTCAAAAAGATTTTTCTCAAATTCTTTTTGCGCCGACCTAACGTATTCTTTATATACTTCTTTTTTTAGTACTTTATATTTTTTTTCATTTTCTTCCATAACAAGAAGGTTTTCGATCAATTTTTTTGAATAGGAAGAAATTTTATATTTTTTGTTTACAATATCATCAGATACCTCCATGATTTTTTTGCTGTGCAAAAAAAAGGCGAAAATAATTCCATAAAATATAAATATGAGAACAAAATACCATAAAAAAAACTTCAGCGTTATTCCAAATCTTACCTTCATTCTTTACCTGTTCACGCGAAGTGATTTTTAATATCAATGAGTATATGCGTAAGCAAGCTGCTCTGTCGCATGATACTGTTGCGAAATCTAAAATTTAATTATTATTATATGACGGTTTTGTAAAAAGTCAAAATGCACCCTCTTTCTTGACAGGAGAGGATTCCTTGCCCTTTTCAATGCCGTGGATCAAAGAATGTTCCTCAAAAAACACTTTAATGGTAATCTTTTTCTTTCTTGTACTCAAGGATTTTTTTGAACAGAACATCAAAGCATTAAATACTAATTTTAAGCGGAAGGAAAGAAATTTATGAGGATGATTTGATTGGGGATCGGATAAAGATGGCCTGAAGAGGAGATGCTAAATGGGATAATTTATTTGTGTCGAGTCCCTTAAGTCAGTTTATATGTTTTTATTTTATTCAGAAGACTTCTATAGCTTATTTCAAGTATCATCGCAGCTTTTTTCCTGTTTCCGCTCGATTTTTCAAGCACCTTTTTAATCAGCTTTTTTTCAGCCTGAGCCAAAAATTCTCTGCAAATATTCTTAAGAGAAAAATTTTCCAAATCCTGCATGTAAGATTTTAAATCTTTTAATTCAACAAGTGGATAGATATTTTCACCGTTATTAATCAAATCCTGCGGTTTATTGTTTTCAACAGAAATAAACTGCTTGTCAAATATGCTTCCTTCATTACTCGAAACTAAAGCATCTTTGACAAAGTTTTCCAGCTCCCTTACATTTCCAGGCCAATGATAACTGCAAAATATATTTTGGGTTTTTTGAGACAATTTGTAATTGCTCTTTCCAAACTCACCGCAAAATTTGTCTATAAAAAAATCAGTTAAAAGAGGAATATCTTCAATACGATCTCTTAGTGGAGGAATTTCAATGCTGAATACGTTCAAACGATAAAACAGATCCTTGCGAAATTTTCCTCTTTCAACAAGAGAATCAAGATCAGCATCAGCAGCTGCTATGATTCTGATGTCAATCATCTCTTTTGACTCAGGCAAAAGCCTTAAAAGAGTATCTTTCTCTATAAGCTGGAGCAACCTCGGTTGAAGATCAGCCGGGATTCTATCTATATCATCAAAAAATATTGCCCCTCTGTTTGCTGTTTCTAACTTGCTTTTCTTTGTTGTCCCCGTATTTTTTTTTTCACTGCAACCAAGCAGTTCTCTTTCAAACAGTTCGACAGTAAGGGATGCACTGTTTACTTTTACAAGAGGATTCTCACTTCTGTCCGACATGCAGTGTATGACCTTTGCCACCAAATCTTTGCCTGTTCCGGTTTCTCCCTTGATCAAAACCGCCTCTTTTGAATTGATCAATTCAGGTATCATCTTTCTAATCTTTAGTATTTCAGGACTGTTGCCTATTATCATCGAACCATTCTGACAATTATCTATTTTAAACCTGTTGTTCAAAATCCGGATTATCCTATCCTTTATTTTGTTTGATTCAAGGGGTGTATTTATAATCAGCACATCAGTAAAATCCTTTTTAGCAATAAACTCCTCAATGGCTTGATCTTCTGAAATCATCAAAATAGGCAAAGCGGAATTTATCAACTTTATAGTAGTTAAAAAGCTAAAAAATCTTTCCAAAGGAAGAGGCCCTAACAGAACCAAATCAGGATTAATCGAGGCAAGGTTATCAAAACAAATCGGCTCGCTTTCAAAACTAAACGGAATATACCCCCATTCGAAAATCAACGACCTTAAAAAATCTCTCCGGGCTTGATGTTCTTCAAAAATAAGTATCTTATATTGGTCTTTCTTCCGTTGCTCAGGGTTATATCGATTCAGCTTATATTTATATTGAGAGCGCATAAAATAATATTATTTGAAGACTATCAGATACATGTTTATTGATTTGGAAGATGGTTAACCCAAAAATTCAATTGCTTGATTTTATCTTAATGGTTTTTAATGATAGCAAATTATATGCCGATTAAATGAATATCATCTTTAAATCACTACAAATGGGTAAAAAAAGTCTGTAATCTTTGAAACATATGCCGTTTATAAAATAATTCGTGAGTCAAAAGTTCTCTGTAGTTTTTTGTTCCATAATTTATAACCCTTTGGAATTATTATATCTGACTATTTTTATCTCAATTGTTCAATGTTAATATTTTCAGTATCTTATGAAAACTTATGACTGAAGAAAAAATAAAATTACATTATAATTTCAATTTTTACCTATGAAAATGTGAAATGTTTTCCACAATGATATGAAATTTATTTTATAATATTGTGAAAAAAATTATCACCCTTTTGTAATGTCAAAAGTTTATGAATTCTATTACTGTTTTTTGGTTCCGGCTTGAACAGAATATGCAATCAACAAGTTAAAAAACAGACCCTATTTTTAGCAAATATACTTGCCAAACCCATCAAGATACTATACAAAGAAAAAGATAACGGACTCTTTTAAGAATTCCACTGTTTCAAATTGTATTTTTGCGACTTTTGTATCTTCATGGGATACCGGAGAAGAGGCATTAATGAAAAGATCGTACAAGTTGCTTGTAATTGATGACAGCAAAGAAGTTGTGGAGATGCTTTGTCAATTTTTGGACAAAAAAAATTATGACGTAGTATCTGCATCTAATGGTTTGGATGGACTGAAATTGCTTGAAGCAGAACAGCAAGGATTTAATCTGGTCATAACAGATCTCGTTATGCCCAACATAAGTGGAGTCGGCGTTATTTCAATAATAAAGAAAAAATATCCTAATATCTCTGTTATTGCAATAAGCGGATGGGGTAAACATCCTGAAATGCTGGCTTCAGAGGCTCATGCCGATGTAGTATTGGGAAAACCATTTGAGCTGACTGAACTTGACAAATTCATTACCGATCTACTTTCCTCAAAAAAGACTGAAACCCTTTAATAACTCCCTGATTAGCTTCATCACTTATCGTTGATAGTTTCGTAAAAAAATCGCAATTCAAAGCACTTACCACTATATCTTGTTGAAAAATCAAACATGACATGCTATTTATAGTGCAGTACTATATATAGCGGTTAGACTTTATATAGCGGTTAGACTTTTTACGAATTCATAATTCTTGATGCTTGAAAAAAAATGCTATTGCCGTAACCTTAAAAATTTTTATCTATTGCCTGAACAAAAAGTACTAATATATTGAAATAAAAAAACGATTAATTTTTTTGTTATGATAGAGGCACGTTGCAACCTGCTCTTACAAAGTTGAGATGTGAGACTTGAGAAATAAGAGCAAATATTTTCTCAAATTTTAGTGCTCACCACTCAAATCCGAAGTCTTCGTTTGAGAATATCAGCTTAACATCTTGTATTTATGACTTTATTTGGTTTTTATTCAGACATTATCTATCCTAAAACACAAGTTTAATTTAAGGTGCTTTAATGCAAGCTCCATTAATCGGTGTAAGTCAAAATATTTTGAGAATAAAGGAACTGATTAAACAGGTTGCCGACACCGGCTTAAATATTGTGATCTGCGGGGAAAGCGGTGTCGGTAAAGAAGTTGTGACCCGGAACCTTTATAACAGCTCTCCAAGAAGGATGAAGCCTTATATAAAAGTCAACTGCGCGGCTTTGCCGGAAGGTCTGCTCGAAAGCGAACTTTTCGGATATGAGAAAGGTGCTTTTACCGGCGCAGAACAAAAAAAACGCGGTAAATTTCAACTGGCTCATGGCGGGGTTCTGTTTTTGGATGAAATCGGCGATATGCCCTTTTCACTTCAATCCAAACTTCTTCATGTGCTTCAAAGCGGTGAATTTACACCCCTTGGCTCTGAAAAAGAGTTAAGAACAGACACATGGATTTTAGCAGCCACCAACCATGATCTTGCAGAGGATATAAAAAAGAAAAAATTCAGAGAAGACCTATACTATAGATTAAATATAATTAAAATCCATATCGACCCCCTTCGCAAAAGGCGCGAAGACATCCCCCCACTGATTGACTATTACATAAAAAAATACACTTCACAGTTCAAGAATAAGCATCTTTTAAATCCCGACCATAGTGTGATGAAAAAACTTATAGAGTACCACTGGCCGGGAAACGTACGAGAACTCCAGAACGTGCTTAAAAGGTTTCTTGTTTTAGGTGATTGGGAAGAGATTATTGAAGGGCTTCAACTCGGCGGCACCGGTACATTAACCAACCTGGCTGGGGACGAGTCACCTGCGGCAGAAGTTTCAAATATTATAGACCTTTTTAACCTTGATTCCGATAATGGATCGAATCTTGAGTCATACTCCCTTAAAAAACTAAAGAAAAAAGCCCTTGACCGGGTAGAAAAACAAGTAATATCTTATGTGCTTGATAAAACCGGCTGGAACCGTAGCAAAGCAGCCAAGATCTTAAAAATAAGCTATAAAACGCTTTTATACAAAATCAGCGGTCTTAACATAGAACCTCCTCAGGGACTTTGAAAAGGTTAAAACCGTACGAATTCCGTTTTTACTTCCCATATACGGTTAGAATAATATCAAAGAGTACGGCAATTACGGACAGTGCAACAATAAAGAGATAATTAATATTCTCGAGAGATTTTGTCAAAGAGGAGAGTAAGTATATTGTCACTTCTCTATCCTTGGCAGAAAGTTCTTCATTCTTTGAAAGCTTGGCTATCAGGTTATTTTTATCTACTACCCGTTTACGCTTTTGCGCAATGAAATACCTGTAGAGAAAAAAGAAAATATAACCAATAATACCAAAATACCAAACCGGCCTTACAAATTCAGGTTTTAAATGTTTAAAAACAATAAGTACCCTGAAAGCAAAAGCAGAAACCAGGCCTAATATAAAAAAGAAATTTATAACATAAGACGGCATTGTGTGCGGGGTATATTTCATTATTCTAACCTGAGTAAACCTGAACCAGAATTATTTGCCACAAAGTCACGAAGGCACAAAGTAATTTTTTTTTAGATTATATCCTTCGTGTCTTTGTGCCTTGGTGGCGGAAAGATTTTTTTGCCATCTTTTGAATCAATAGTGCGAATCAGCATAAGCCACCCATCCACCTGCTTCTACAAGGGCACGATCAAACTCGGAGATTGAAAAGGATATTTTCTCTTCAACCCCCTCTGCTTTTATGACAAGCAGATTTTTTTCAAGATCTGCCTCCAAAAAGGTTTCCCTGTCTGCAAAAATCTTGAAAAGACGATCAATGTCCCGAACAGACAATTCTATGGCCATCATCCCGCAATTGAACATGTTCTGCCTGAAAATTCTGGCAAAACTTTCCCCTATGATCAGATTGATACCGTTTACCTCAAACGCCCACGGTGCATGCTCTCTGGAAGAGCCACACCCGAAATTCGCTCTTGTAATAACAACGGTTTTGCCTTCAACATCCCGCAACGATTCAAATCCGTCAAGCTTAAGATCTTCCAAAAGATAAGGCTTAAGGCTTTCTTTGGTGATTTCCGTGAGGTATTTTGCAGGAATTATTTCATCCGTATTAATATCCGATCGGTCAAGAAAGAGAACTTTCCCACTGAAATTCTTCATTATTTCCTCTTTGCGCTTTTGTAACGGTCTGAATTGGTAATATATCCTGCGATAGCACTAGCCGCTGCCGTTGCCGGACTCATCAGGTGGACCATACCGCCCTTGCCCATGCGGCCGTTAAAATTCCTGTTTGTTGTTGATGCGCACACCTCACCCTCTGCGAGTACGCCGTTGCTCATGCCGAGACAAGCTCCGCATGTCGGATTGGTCAAGCAAAAACCTGCATCCATAAAAATTTTCAGGAGTCCCTCATCCATTGCCCGACTGAAGATTTCCGGTGTTGCAGGAGATACGATGCCTCGTATTGAATCACTGATTTTATTTCCTTTAAGCACCTGCGCGGCAACCCTGAGGTCCTCTATCCTTCCATTGGTACAGGAACCAATATATACCTGATCTATCTTTATCCCTTTCATCTCACTTACGGGCTTTACATTGTCAGGCTTGTATCCGAAAGTAACCTGTGGTTCAAGATCACTGACATCAAAGTCAATCACTTCATCGTATTTTGCATCAGAATCGGGAAGAAACTTTTCAAAATCCTCAAGAGCAGCTTTTTTGTCTGAATATTCATCTTTTATAAATTTCCAAAGATACGCTACGGTAGTCATATCCGGATAGCAGATACCGCAGGTCCCGCCCGCTTCAATGGCCATATTGCAAAGGGTCATCCTGCCCTCCATACTCAAGGCATCGACGACAGAGCCGGTAAATTCAATGACCTTGTTGGTGGCACCGCTTACACCCAACCTGCCTATTACGGAGAGTATTACATCCTTTGCATAAACCCCTTCAGGCATATGACCGTTAAGGACAATTTTGATGGTATGGGGATAGTGAAATGCGCATACCCCTTTGAGTATACCCACCTCAAGATCGGTTGTCCCCACGCCGGCTGCAAAAGCACCGAATGCACCATGAGTACAGGTATGGGAGTCTCCCATAATAATAGTATAGCCCGGTCTCACAAATCCTTTTTCCGGGAAAATAGCATGACAGACACCGTTTCGACCAATGTCGAAAAAATCCTGAATATGGTTGCGCCTCGACCACTCCCTGAGGATCTTGCCCTGAGCAGCGGTTTTTGAATCTTTGGCAGGGGTTACATGGTCGATAACCACCTTGATCTTAGAAGCGTCGAATACCCTGTCCTTATCCCGGACCACAAGATCATTAATGGCAACCGGTGTTGTAATTTCATGGCAGAATACGGCATCCAGCCGGATTACATTGATATCTCCCGACGGATTATCCACAAGGTGGGAATCAAATATCTTTTCCGCAACAGTTTTTCCCATACGCTCTCCTAATACACAAATTTTAAAATTTAAAATGCTTCACAGCAAATAAGAATCCCATAATAAGCTTTTTTATTCAAATGGCGCAAACCAAAAAACGGCAAAAACAACTTAACAGATAGAAAAAATCTGCGAATTCATTTATCATAATAATATGCAACTTGCCATTTTAAATTCCAGACGCAGATATATACAATCAGAGAGCCTTGCAGAAATCTCATTTTTTTCGATTTTAAGTAAGGAAAGAATTTAACAGGATGAATATATTGAATATTCCGAGGTTTAAAATTTGAGTTTGACACGAAAATCAAGCAAATGAGGTGCTTCTTCAAAGGGTTCAAACAGGGGAATGTCGCTGACAACCCCCTGTTCTTATCAGTTTTAAAAAAAACCGATAATCAAAAAAACATCAAAACGTATCGTCATGCACAAACTCACTTATTTCCTTTCGCTTGGGCGCGCAAGAAGGCTTTTTGGCAGGATATCCCATGGGGATGATGGTAACCAGTTCATATCCCTCAGGTACTTTTATGATCTCTTTTGCCTTGTCATGGTCAAACAAACCAGTGATAAGCGTCCCAAGACCAAGGGAAAAAGCCGCAAGGCATATGCTCTGGGTAACAAGGCCCAGATCAAACATAAGCCAGTCTCCAAATTTAGTCGGAGCCTCTCCTTTATAATATCCTGAACTTTCAAGCTTTCCGCATAAGGCAAGAAGCACGGGGGCTTCAACAATCGCCTTTATGGCAGGATTGCCTTTGGCAAATGTCTCCTGAAGTTTCTTCTTTAAAACATTATCTTTCACAACAACAACTTCCCAACACTGGGTATTGGCCCAGGAAGGTGTCCAGCGTATCGCCTCAAGAACCTTATTTATCAGCTCTTCCGGGACACTTTTTTCCTCATACCTGCGGATACTTCTTCTCTCTTTTATCGCTTCCATTAAATCCATCATAAAACCTCCTCCGTATGATATTGTCGTTAAGATTGTGGGTCTACAAATCTTATTTTTATAATAATCTTGTAATCCTATGAATATCTCAGATTAAGAGGTCAAGGTTAATAATATCAGGAAGTCATTTTTAATATCTATATGTATTTTAAAATATTATACATAATATCATTTCAGATATCAGCGGTCAAGATATAAGACAAGGTTACTAAAGGGTGAATAATAAAAAAGGCAGCATCGGGATTCGATGCTGCCTTTTTAATATTTTTTATTATTTTGTTATGAGGAACAACAGGAACTTGTAGAGCCGCAACCCGAACAACCGCCTTCAGAACCGCCTTCAGATTTCATGTTTGAGGTAACCTTAAAACCCATTTCATTAAAATCCACCTTGACCGGCTTGATGTTCTCAATAAACGCTTTGTCTGAAATGTATTGGATACCACCGGCTTCATGAACATAATCCGTATCTTTTAACATAATCCGTATCTTTTAGCTCATCCAGAGCCATTGAAAGGGAAGGGCCGCCTCAGCCGCCCTCGTTCAAAAAAATCCTTACCGGCATAACCTTTTTGTCCTTAAAATAATCGCCAATTTGCTTTTGAGCCATTTCCGTCACTTCTATCATAAAAAAATTCTCCTTTTATTATATTATATAAAAAAGCAATCAGCCTCGTTAAAGTAAAACCCAGTTATTGTCAGGGTTGTGGGTAAAGTACAAATTATTCATTCTATCTAATTTGTCAATAATAAAAATAAGACGCATAAATATAATCTATACCGGATTAACCCTCATCGCCTTTTGAAGGACTCTGACGCTTTTGCGGCCGACTCGTCAATTTTTAAACAGGCTCTTAATATAATCCTCATAGACATTATAGTTTTCAGATGAAAAAAGGATAAATATAACCTTGTTGATAAACCGGTCCTGCTTTAAGAAATTACACGTTGTATCAACGGCGATTTTACACGCCTTATTTATCGGATAGCCATAAACACCACAGCTTATGGCGGGAAAAGCGATAGAGCCGATTTTATTGTCAACGGCAAGCTCAAGGCTGTTTTGGTAGCACAGCGATAAAAGTTTTGCATCATCCGGTTTTCCACTGTAGACAGGACCGACCGTATGGATTACCCATTTTGCAGAAAGGTTATAACCCTTTGTTATCCTTGCCTGACCTGTCGGACATCCCCCGATCTTCCGGCATTCGGCCAAAAGTTCCGGCCCTGCGGCCCGGTGAATTGCACCGTCTACCCCGCCTCCGCCAAGAAGAGAATTGTTTGCCGCATTAACAATGGCATCAACTTTAAGTTTTGTAATATCCCCCTGCATGACTTCTATTCCGTCAAAACACTCTTTTTCCATATGGCCTCCCCAGTAAATTCTGGTGGGCAATGCCCACCCTGCTCGTTATGGATCATTCAAAACTTCGGAATTATGTTTATCCGGATCCTGCTATCACGTCAAAGAACTTTTGCAGAACCGATAATGAGTACCAATGACAACAGTTGACTTGAACAACGGCTTCTGGTA
>JAFDHS010000357.1 GCA_019308655.1 Deltaproteobacteria bacterium | reverse complement strand
AATAACGGAAATTTCACGCATATCCGAAGAGCTTATTCCCTATCTTGAAGACGTGTACAACCGACTCGCGGCGCTGGTTGAAAACGATCCGCCGTTTCTTCGTGAGGAAAGGCAAAACCGCATTAAAAACCTTCGCAAGGTCCTTGACGATGATCAGGTTTCAGCCAGTGAAAAATTCAGGAAGATGACGGAAGCGCTTTTTGTGGAAGCCGAATATGGAAACACCGTTGAAGTCTATCAGCGAATATGGAAACACCGTTGAAGTCTATCAGCAAAGAATTGTGGTGGATGAAAAGGACATTCTGGCCAACATCTTCCGATTGGGAAGACTTTCACTTTTCTTTCAATCCCTTGACCAGGCAACCACCGGATATTTCGATCCTGCCCTGTCCGTATGGAAAACATTTCCCAAAGCATTTAATCGGGAAATAAACAAGGCGATAGAGATGGGAGGGAAAAGACGTTCAGTTGACTTGCTGACTTTACCTATAGGAAGGATAGTGGCGCAATGAGATGTTTCATTATTTCGAGCATGTTAGCCTTGGGTCTTCTCTTTAATTTTTCCACATGGACAATGGCTGAGGATTTACGTGCAATGGCTTTAGATGTACGAGAAAAAAAAGCCGTTGTGATCGAAAAAGCACGGCGTGAAGCACAAACAGCCGAAAAAGAGGCCCGGGAAAGTCAAAACCGGATATTGTCAGATAAAATCGCACTGAAGGCAGCAGTCAGCGAACTCAAAAAACAAAACACCATCCTCGACAAAAAAATTAAAGCATTAGAAAAAACCCGGAATGAACTGGCAACCCGGGAAAAAAACCTTGCGGCTCAGCTTGAAAAAACAAATGCTGTTATTCGTGAACTTTCAGGATTTGTTCACAGCAACGCCAAGGATCTTGAAGCCCTTTTAAAGCAAAGCCTCCAGAGTGCCCTGGCACCCGATAGAGGAAAATTCCTACGAGCAGTGGCCAACCAGTCAAAATTCCCCGGTATGGACGATATCCGGAAAATGGAAGATCTGCTTTTTGAAGAAATCACAAAGTCCGGTGAAGTCCGAGTTGAACACGGCCCCATTCTTAACCGGTCCGGGGAAGAGACAACCGCTGACATACTGGTTCTCGGAAATTTTTCAGCCGCATACCGCCTCTCCAATGAAACCGGTTTTTTGATCTATTCAGATACCAGCAAGCGATTTTTTGCCTTATCAAAACTTCCATCGTCCCGTATCGCAAAAAAAATAAAGCAATACCTGGCAGGCCAATCAGAAGACGTCCCCATTGACATCTCACGGGGCGGCGCATTGAGGCAGTTGACCCATCACCTCAGCCTTGGGGAACAGATCAAAAAAGGCGGCCCCATTGTGTGGCCGATTTTAGGAATCGGCGTACTTGCCCTGTTGATAATTATCGAACGACTTTCCTATCTGCTCCGAATGCGCGTCAATGGGGACGGTCTGATGCAAAACGTATGCGATCTTGCTTTGAAGCAGGATTGGCAAGGGTGTATCAACATCTGTACCCAGCTGAAGAAAAAGCCGGTCTCCAAGGTACTCCTGGCAGGTATCAACTTCAGGACTACCAGCCGTGAAGACATGGAAAATGCCCTTCAGGAAGCGATACTCAGAGAAATCCCCCGGCTTGAAAAATTTCTTTCCACATTGGGGATGCTGGCGGCCATTGCACCTCTTCTGGGACTTTTAGGAACGGTAACCGGCATGATAAACACTTTTCAGGTGATCACCTACTTTGGTACCGGTGACCCGAGAATGATGTCCGGCGGAATATCCGAAGCCCTGGTCACAACCATGCTGGGTCTTACGGTGGCCATTCCGATTATGCTGTGCCATACGTTGTTGTCCCGAACGGTGGAAAATCAAATCGGACAAATGGAAGAAAAATCCGTTGCCTTCGTCAATATCGTTTTTAAATCCAGGAATAACAACAAATGATACGGTTTATCCAGGACCATGCCTATCGTATCGAAGACTACCTGAGTGCCGGTGGAATTATCATGATTCCCCTGATAATCTTGTGTATCGAAGACTACCTGAGTGCCGGTGGAATTATCATGATTCCCCTGATAATCTTGTCTGTCTTGATGTGGGCCCTTATCATTAACAAAGCCTTCATCCTGAGACAACTCTATCGAAAAAACATGAGCAGAAAAAAAGCGGCCGAAGTTGTAAAAACAGATGCGTTTCCGGATCGGCATGAGTATAAAGGAATAACCGCTCTTTTTATCACCGAATTTTTGTCCAGACGCGCTCTTTTTATCACCGAATTTTTGTCCAGACGCAGCGGCCGGTCTTCCATCGATAAATTTATTCTGGATGAAACCGTGATGTCGGTTGTGGCATCCCTTGACAAAAATCTTGCCTTTATCGGCATCCTTGCAGGCGTCGCTCCCCTCATGGGTCTTTTAGGCACGGTAACGGGTATGATCGCCACCTTTGACATTATATCGGTTTTCGGAACCGGGAATGCCAAAGCTATGGCCGGCGGAATTTCCGAGGCGTTGATCACGACACAAACAGGACTCCTGGTGGCTATTCCAGGACTCTACATGCGCAATTTTCTTACCCGTCGTGCGGAAAATCTCAAACAACGGATTTCTTCTTTGGGTATCTATCTCAAAAGGTATGTTTAATATAAAAAGTGAGCTAAAGTGATCTAAAGTTTGAAGTGAGCTAAAGTGAATGAGTCGCTTCGCTCTGTCTTTTTATATATAAAATTGATAGAATACCTCAACTTTAGGCACTTTAGCTCACTTTAGATCACTTTAGTCACTTTAGTCACTTTAGATCACTTTACACTTTATTAAGAGACGAATTCTCCGGAGTCACAGTCATGTTAAACATCACGGCAGCCAGAAGGACAAAACGACAAACCGTCGAGCTGAATATGGCCCCTTTGATCGATATGGTCTTTATTCTGCTTATTTTCTTTCTGGTAACCACCAGTTTCGTAAAGGAAACCGGCGTGGACATCAACAGACCGGCCGCATCCACAGCCGTCAGCAAGGAAAAAGTAAACATTCTGATCGGCGTCACCAATGATAACCGTATTTTTATGGATAAGAGAGAGATCGACATCCGTGCCGTAAGAGCGAATGTCGAACGGGCCCTTGCTGAAAACCCGGAGGGAGGGGTAGTCATTGTGGCGGATAAAGAGAGCCTGACCGGAATTGCCATCAAGGTAATGGATGGCTGCAGACTCGCGGGCGCCAAAAATGTTTCACTTGCGGCCAGCCTTAGAACCGAATAAGAAGGAAAAAAAGTGATACGCAGTCAGGTAAGGATTTGAACTTAGCGCCCTTCGGGCGGACTTTTTGCAACACTTTGATTTATTTGCCAATAAAATGGAAATTCCTATACTATCAAGATATTGGGGCCGAAATTTAACCCTATGGACAGGCGCCGCCCTGTTTTCTATTTTACTGAATGTAGCCCTTTTCGGCTTGATGCCGAATCTCATAACCGGTATTCCCGAAAAATCGAATCATACCGGACACACCCAAATGATAAACATCGTCCGGGTCAAACGACCGGATACGCAGCCCCGGAAAAAGAAACCCGAAAAACAGATCGAGAGAACGATACCTGAAAAGGTAATGAAACGGAAAATACCTTTGCGGCAAAAACAAGTTTTGCACATGAAGCAGCTTCCATTTGAAATCAATCCAAAGCTCCCAGTTGTTGCCGGAACAACCCCTTCCCCTCCCATGGAACATATCGCCCTTCAAGGTCCTGTTTTAAAAGGTGCCTATGGCATAGGCGAAATCGACGGATCACTCACACCTCTTGCACAAGCCCCGCCTGTATATCCCTTACGGGCCAAGCAGATGGGAATCCAGGGATGGGTCAAGGTAAAATTCATTGTAAACGAAAAAGGAGGCGTCGAAAGTATTGAAATACTTGATGCAAAATCCAAAAAAATCTTTGAACGGAGTGTGATTCGATGTGTCTCCGCCTGGCGATTTTCACCGGGAACCGTGGAAGGCGTGCCGGTAAGAACCCAGGTGATGACGACGATTCGCTTTGAGCTGGAATAGGGAGTTCGGAGATCAGAGGTCAGTAATGCTACCCGTATTTAAAAAAAATATATCCCTGTTTGTTATCAGCTTGATATTCTGCCTTTGGGTGCCGTTGTATGGCAATGCTGCCGCACAAAACAACGACAATATTCCCCTCCCCGCCCGAATAGTACTTTATAAGGCCAATGGCTTTCTTGAAAACAAACAAATAAACAAAGCCATCGAGGTACTTGAATCTTTTCGGGCAAAAGGTAAAAAAGGTTATGGGCATCACCTGATTTCT
>JAFDHS010000017.1 GCA_019308655.1 Deltaproteobacteria bacterium | reverse complement strand
CATCCAGCAGATTTTCCTCGATCACTTTTCGACGGATACGGCCTTCTGCGGCACCTCGGAAAAGAACGCCGTGGGGAACCACCACGGCAACACGACCTTCTTTTTCCAGAGCGATTTCAATCATATGGCTTATAAACGCCCAGTCTCCCTTGCTTTTAGGCGGCACGCCACGCCAGAAACGGTTGTAACGATCACTCTCGGCATTTTCTGCGCCCCATTTGCCGAGGGAGAAAGGAGGGTTGGCAATCACACAATTAAATTTCATCAGACGATCGTTTTCAACGAGCAAAGGGCTATTCAGTGTGTCGCACCATTCAATACGGGCACTATCGGCACTATGCAGAAACATATTCATGCGACACAAAGCCCAGGTGCTTCCGTTGGATTCCTGTCCGAATAGAGCAAAATTACGGTTACCCACCTGCTTGGCCGCCTGTATGAGAAGTCCGCCTGCACCACATGCCGGATCACATATCCGGTCTCCCGCTTTCGGCCCCGCCAGTCCGGCTACAAGCTCAGTGACCTTGAATGGGGTGAAGAACTCACCTGCTTTTTTCCCGGAATCTGAGGCAAAACGCTCGATCAGATAGATATAGGTGTTTCCGATAACGTCCTCGGAAACCCGACTGGGCCTCATATCCAGTTGCGGTTTATGAAAGTCTTCAAGAAGGTGCTTTAATCGACGGTTCCGGTCTTTCGTTTTGCCCAGATTGGCCTCACTGTTGAAGTCAATATTGCGGAACACACCTTCGAGCTTGGCCTTGTTGGATTCTTCAATGTGATCGAGGACAATATTGATCAGCTCTCCGATATTTGCTGCTGAACGTCTGTCATAGAGACTCTGATACGTAGCCGGAAACTCATCAATTACCTTCTCATTGCCGGTTTTTTCGTCCTTTTCCGTCAGCTTTACGATGGGAAGCATAAAACGTTCGCGCTCCAGTTTTCGGCGGATTCGGGCGTCATCATCACCGTATTGCTTGCGGTATTGCTCGTAATGATCCTGCCATACATCAGAGATGTACTTCACGAACAGCATCACGAGGATGTAGTCCTTGTATTGTGCCGGATCAACGACCCCTCTGAATGTATCGCAAGCCGCCCACGCGGCATTGTTGATGTCTTTTTGTTCAATCTGACTGTTCATGGTTATATTCTCCTTTTGCCAATTTCATTAATACTGTTGAAAAATATTGATCGCGTTTTTGAGCTAATGTTTGAAGAATCATTGACTCCCTGCCTGAAAGATCAGCTAACTCCACGATTGCTTTTTGTTTTTTTATGCTTGGGATAAATACATCCATATCTTCAAGGGCTTGCTTGCTAATCATCTTTTGCGCAGTCCCTTTTGCTCTGCTGGTTAAAAATGATTGTGCCTCCGGCTGACTGATGAACCAATTCAGATATTCCGGAAGTACAAGCTCCGGTTTTGTTATTCGTATTCTGAGTAAAGGGGCGGCAACAACCGCCTTTCCAGGATCTTCCAACAATATGGCCGCCGTTGTTGTTTGGCCTCTTGATCTGAAAACCAAATCTCCTTTTTTAACAAGGTGATGATCTTTCAAGACATCCATATCAATTTTTGCCAGCCCACTACAGACAACAGTATTTTCCAGCGAAAGATCTTTCATCTGGATTACCGCAACACCTCCGTTTTCCATTGTTTCCAGACGTGAGCGGAAAGAGTATCCCATCTGTACCGCCGCAAACTGTTTTATTTTTTTTTTCATCGCGCCACCTTATATTTTGCTGTAATAAAGTTTCTGGATAACATATAAAAAGAAGAGGGCTTCGTCAATAGATAAAATGCAAAAATGTAGTTTCTGCAATTTATTCTCCCCATTTTCCAATTAAAAACCTCTCAGCTTTATTACTGATCTCATATTGGAGAGCGAAGGTAATAGAAGGCTAACAATGAAGCCTTTTCCCCATTTCGAGTGGGCAAATGATTTTACGAGAACTATCTTTAAGGAAATAATTGTTTGCAGAGATTGACATGCAGGCCTATAGACCGTACATTATATCTGTACATATAATAAGGAGGCAGGTATGACAATTCAAACAACCTATACGAATGCCCGCGCACATTTAGCGTCTTTACTTGATGAAGTCGCCCAAAACCGCGAAGTGGTAATTATTCAGCGCCGTGGAAGTGAAGATGTGGCCATGATAGCCGCTGACGAGTTGAGCGGTATTCTTGAGACGGCTCATTTGCTTCGATCCCCGGCCAATGCAAAGCGACTTCTCTCCGCACTTGAAAACGTTCGGAAAGGACTCGGAACACCACAAACCATCGATCTGCTTCGTGACGAGGTCGGTCTTGAGTAGTCGTTATACACCCCGAAAAACTAAACAGCGAGAAGCCGTATTTCAACCTGAGTTCAGAGAGGATTTACGTTACTGGGTTGAAACGGATCGTCAGACAGCGCTTCGAATTTTCAAATTAATCGAGGCGGTGATGCGGGATCCCTTTCAGGGTATCGGTAAACCGGAGCATTTGAAGTTTCTCGGATCGGGTATCTGGTCTCGTCGAATCACACAAGAGCATCGGTTAGTTTATGTGGTTGGACAGAACAGAATTGATTTTGTGCAAGGCCGTTACCATTATCAATAGTGGAGTTGGTCATAACTTCGGCCACTTTGATTTCGAACTTGCGATTTGTTTAAAATAAATCATACAAATTCAAATAGTTATAGTTGAGCCATAATTTGATTGGTCCATGTTCTGACTAGCCCCCGTAAAATGATTTCCAGAGATAAAAACGGCATGACTTTTGATTATTTAACGCTTGCTGCATTGAGGAAAAAGCATCCGGCATGGCGGCTGCTGATGGCGGATCACAGTCCCCTGATTGCCTCTTTTCTTCATAAGTTCTTTATTATACCCAACAAAAGAACTTTTAGCCGCCCTGATCTTGTTTCTGCTCTTGAAGATTATTTATACGCACTTCGTCAGAGCGAAGGTGAAAAGGCTTTCCCCAGAAGTGCGGAAGCCTATCTGGATGACTGGGCAACCGATGACAAAGGCTGGCTTCGAAAATTTTACCCACAGGGATCGGATGAGGTTTACTATGATTTGATGCCAGCCGTTGAAAAGGCTGTGAACTGGCTTGAAAATCTGGTCCAGCGACCGTTTATCGGTACCGAGTCCCGATTGATGACGGTGTTTGAACTGCTGCGCCAAATGGTGGAAGGTTCTGAATCGGATGCTGAAGCACGCATCAGGGAGCTTGAAAAACGGAAACAGGAGATCGAAAGAGAACTTGAGCGTGTCCGTGAGGGCCATCTGGATTTGCTTGATGATACGGCGCTTAAGGATCGCTTTCAACAGATCAATAAAACAGCCAGGGAACTGTTAAGCGATTTCCGGGAAGTGGAGTACAATTTCAGAAAGCTGGATCAAAAGGTCAGGGAACAGATTGCATTGTGGGAGGGGGGCAAAGGGGAGCTTCTGGAAGATTTTTTCGGTGAAAGGGATGTGATTGCGGAATCCGATCAGGGCAAAAGCTTTAATGCCTTCTGGGATCTGTTGATGTCTCCGGCAAAGCAGGAAGAACTCTCTCAGCTTCTTGAAAAGGTATTTGACCTCAGTGCGGTCAAAGAAATGGCACCGGATATGCGTCTGAAGCGAATTCATTACGACTGGCTGGAAGCCGGAGAACATACCCAGAGAACCGTTGCCAAACTGTCAGGACAGTTAAGACGTTATCTGGACGACCAGGCTTATCTTGAAAACAGGCGTATTATGAAGTTGTTTCAAAGCATCGAAAGCCGTGCCGTTCTTGTAAGAAATAATATGCCTGACAAAAATTTCATGGAGCTGGATGAATCCTTCCCCCGGCTGATGCTGCCCATGGAGCGGCCCCTGTACAAACCACCGGTCAAACCTGTTATTGATGAAAAGGTGACACTGGGAGATGGATCGGAAATTCCTTCGGAAATATTATATTCCCCGGTTTTTGTGGATAAGTTGAGACTTAGGGGGGTGATACAAAAGGCCCTTCAAAACAGGGATCAGGTAACACTGGAAGATATTTTGAAAGCGTCGCCTCTTGAAAAGGGACTGACTGAACTGGTCACCTATCTGGCTATTGCCGGGGAGGATGCAAAAGCCCGGTTTGATGATAATGTAAAACAACGTGTCTCCTGGACGGATAGTCTTGGGGTGACCCGTTGGGCGGAGTTTCCAGCCGTAATATTCTGCAGGTAAAATATGGATTTATGGAAAACAAACGAAGCGACTGTGTCCAACCCCTTGATCGGATTGATGAAAGGAGTGGTTTTTAAGGAAAAAGATTTAAAACTCTGGCAGCAGCTTCTGAATGCTCAGGCCGTGATAAGGGATTACGTCCGGGTGCTGGGTCTTGAGCTTGTTCTTGACGAGTCCGAAGGCTACGCATGGCTTAGAACCAGAGAAGTTGAAGAGGGAGAGGAACCGTTGCCGCGACTGGTGATGCGGCGACAGTTATCTTATCCGGTGAGTCTTATCATTGCCATTTTACGCAAAAAGCTGGCTGAATGTGATGCCGCGGGCGATGATACCCGCCTGATTCTGTCACGGGAGGAGATTGTGGATGCCATCAAAATCTTTTTTCCGTCAGGTGCCAATGAGGCCCGTCTGGTGGACAAGATCGATGCTCACCTTAACAAGATAGCGGATCTGGGGTTTATCCGACGCCTTAAAGGCCAGAAGGACAAGATCGAGGTGGTCCGCATTTTAAAAACCTTTGTGGATGCCCAGTGGCTGAATGAATTCGATAACAGACTCAAAAAGTATATTGATCTGGGCAATGCTGATTCAGACTCCCCGGAGGGTACTGACTGATGGAAGATCAACTCCTTGACTTTTCAACAAGGGATGCACTGGCAGGTTTCAGGCTCCACACCCTTGAGGTTTATAATTGGGGCACCTTTCATAAAGAGGTCTGGCGTCTTGAGCTGAACGGTAAAAACGGGCTGCTGACCGGGGACATCGGTTCGGGAAAATCCACGCTGGTGGATGCAGTGACCACGCTTCTGGTCCCGGCTCACCGTATTGCCTACAACAAAGCCGCGGGTGCCGACACGCGGGAACGCAGTTTACGGTCGTATGTGCTGGGGCATTTTAAATCCGAGCGCAGTGATATCGGTCATGCATCCAAATCCGTGGCATTGCGTGACTACAACAGTTTTTCAGTAATTCTCGGCGTGTTTAAAAATGAGGGCTATTCCCAGGAGGTAACCCTTGCGCAGGTATTCTGGATCAAAGAGAGTCAAGGGCAGCCACAGCGCTTTTATCTGGTTGCAGACAAATCGTTGACCATCACGGAGCATTTTTCGAATTTCGGGCCAGATATTAACCAGCTCAGAAAACGGCTTCGCAAAATGTCTTCTGTCTGGATTTTCGACAGCTTTCCCAAGTACGCCGCCGCATTTCGCCGCCGCTTCGGTATTGAAAATGAGCAGGCCCTTGCCCTCTTCCATCAGACCGTATCCATGAAATCCGTGGGCAATCTAACGGATTTTGTAAGGGAGCACATGCTGGAAGCCTTTGATGTACAGCCCCGTATTGATGCGTTGATACACCATTTTGACGATCTAAGCCATGCCCATGATGCCATCGTCAAGGCAAAAGATCAGATTGAACGGCTGCTTCCTCTGGTTTCTGACTGGAAAGGACAGATGAGTCTGACGGAAAAACAAAACAACTTACGGGAGTACCGGGATGCCTTAACACCCTTTTTCTCTTTCCGCAAAAAGGAACTGCTGGACAAACGCCTTGAAAATCTTTGTGAAGAGCATGAACGGCTTGACAGGAAAATCGAAACGCTGGAACAAAAGCGGCGTGAACTGATGGGAGATCGCGATGACCTGAAACGGGCCATTGCTGAAAACGGGGGGGATCGCCTTGAAAGAATCCGGGCGGAGATTGAAAGACATCGGGTGGAAAAAGAAAAACGAAGAAAAAAGTCTGACCGCTATGCAAATCTGGTCGGTTCTCTTGTCCTTGATCATGCTGATACCCGGGATGAATTTGATCTGAACGCAAAGCTGATCCGTGAACAACGAAACCTTCTTGAAGAAGAAGAGGCAAACATCCAAAATCAGCGAACAGACAGTGAAGTTGATTTCAGGGAGTTGAAAGGAAAGCATGAGGAGTTTGTTCAGGAACTGGAATCGTTGTCCAGGCGGAAAAGCAATATCAATGCCCACCAGATCAGGATACGTAAGGAGATCTGTGTGCATCTGAACCTGGATGAAAAAGCCGTGCCTTTTGCCGGGGAGTTGATCCAGGTCAGGGAAGAAGATCATGCATGGGAGGGTGCAGCGGAACGGCTGTTGCACAATTTCGGACTGTCGCTTTTGGTATCGGAAAAGTATTATAAAAATGTATCAGCCTGGGTGGACGGCACCCGTCTGAAAGGACGGCTGGTTTATTATCTGGTCAGGATGGGTGGAAAAGAGTCAGTCGTTGATCTGCATCCGGATTCACTGGTAAAAAAGCTTTCGGTAAAACCTGATTCCGAATTTTATTCCTGGGTGGAAAAAGAACTGGAACGCCGTTTCAACTATGCCTGCTGTACGGACATGAGACAGTTCCACAGAGAACCCCAGGCAATAACAACCAAAGGTCAGATAAAGTCCGGGGGAAATCGTCATGAAAAAGATGACCGAAGAGATATCGGGGATCGGAGTTATTATATCCTGGGATGGAGCAATGAGAGCAAAATAAAAACCTTGAAAAAAAGACGCAGAGAGTTGGAAACCAGGATGCGGACTCTTGCCGAAACCCTCTCGGATCTGGCTCAACGCCATTGTGATCTTAAGCAAAAACAGACTGCTCTGATTCAGCTTGGAGAATTTCGGAATTTCAATGACCTGGACTGGAAATCAGTGGTTCGGGATATCTCCCGCCTGGAAGAGGAGAAACAGAGACTTGAAGAGACATCAGATATCCTGAAGACACTTGAACAGCAGCTCAAATCCATAGAAGAAAAAATAGTTCGCACTGAAAAAAAACTGGGGCAGGAAAAAGATACCCGATCAAAAAACGAGGAAAAACAGAAACAGGCAAATGCCGGTATCAAAACGTGTGATGCGGAACTGGCCGGTATGGAAATACAAGAAAATCACCGGCGTATGCTTTTTAAAAAGCTGGAAGCCATCCGGGTTAAAGAACTTGAAAAACATGTGCTTACCGTGGAGTCCTGTACCAATCGGGAAAAAGAGATGCGCAAGCTTCTACAGGGTCAGATTGACAAAACGAATACACAGATTCGAAATCTCAATGAGCGTATCATCAAAGCCATGAATGGATACCGCAGGGACTATCCCCTTGAAACCAGGGATGTGGATGATTCGGTTTCATCAGCCCCGGAATATGAAACCATGCTGAAGCAGTTACAGGAAGACAACCTGCCCCGCTTTGAAAAAAGATTCAAGGAATTGTTGAATGAAAACACCATCAGGGAAGTGGCCAATTTCCAGTCCCAACTGTTGCGGGAACGGGAGACCATAAAAGAGCGAATCGATCGGATCAATCAGTCCCTGGGAGACATTGAATACAATTCAGGCAGATACATCGTTCTGGAAGCCCAGTTGAATCCGGATATGGACATCAGGGATTTTCAGCAGCAATTAAGGGCCTGTACCGAAGGGGCACTCACCGGCTCGGATGAAGAACAGTACTCGGAAAGCAAGTTTTTACAGGTCCGGGCTGTGATTGAGCGTTTCCGGGGGCGTGAAGGGACCAGTGACATGGATAAAAGATGGACCCGAAAAGTGACGGATGTCCGAAACTGGTTCGTATTTGCCGCTTCCGAACGCTGGGAAGAGGATGACAGCGAATACGAACACTATACGGATTCAGGCGGCAAGTCGGGAGGACAAAAAGAAAAACTGGCCTACACGGTTCTGGCCGCAAGTCTTGCCTATCAGTTCGGTCTGGAATGGGGCGAGATCCGCTCCAGAAGCTTCCGGTTTGTGGCCATAGATGAAGCCTTTGGCAGAGGCTCTGATGAATCCACAAGATACAGCCTGGAACTGTTCGAAAAACTGAATCTTCAGCTTCTTATTGTAACTCCCCTTCAGAAGATTCATATTATCGAGCCTTTTGTCGCTGCCGTAGGGTTTGTTCATAACAATGACGGCAGTGTTTCCCAGTTGCGAAATATGAGTGTTGAGGAATATCGCGGAGAGCGACAGGTGAAGGCCCAATGAAACCCTGGCCCCGGAACCGGGATATTCAAATCCGCCTGCAAAAGAAGTGGAACAAGGGACACTTCTTAAGTCGGATTATTTCCGATGAGCCTTTCAAACCCCTGAGAATTGCACTGAAGCATCCAACTGCATCCGAATTGACAGAGCATTTTGACGAGGCACGTAAATGGATCGCTCATTTGACCCGCCAATCAAAACAGGGTTGCGGAACAGGCTATGATCTTGAATGGCGTGAGACAAATCACCGGGCCCTGGGGCGAAACAAAATCCCGGTGGCCGTTGTTTTCAGTCAACTGGAAGATCTTCTGGCCTATCTGGGTAAAACCAAAGAGGCTGGAAGATTTAACGAACTTTGTGAGCGCATCCTTGGGGATTTTCCTGAACTGAAGGCGCTTTTGATCAGTAAACCCCTTGAAGTTCTGGCCCATGACGGAAAATGGACGGAACTTTTAGCCATTCTATCGTTTTTAAAAAAATACTCCCGTCCCATGATCTACATACGTCAAATGGAGATTCCGGGGGTGGATACCAAATTTGTCGAACAGCATAAAAAATGGCTGGCCCAATTGCTGGACCGGATTCTGCCACCCCAGACCATAAACCCCAATGCACAGGGGCTTTCCGCGTTTGAGCAGCGCTATGGGTTTCTTTCCAAGCCCTCCCGGATCCGTTTTCGCCTGCTCGATTCTGATCTGTACATCCGGGGCCTGTCCGATCTCCAGATTTCAGCCGAGGATTTCAGCAACCTTGCCCTCAACCCGGATACGGTTTTCATTGTGGAAAATGAGATCAACGGCCTTTCCCTTCCCTCTTTTCCCCGCGCCCTGGTGATTTTCGGGCTGGGCTATGGTTTAAAACGCCTTTCGGGCGCATCCTGGATGAAGGATAAGAGCATCTGGTACTGGGGGGGATATTGACACCCACGGGTTTGCCATGCTCGACCAGATCCGGGGTTATTTCCCCCAGACCCGTTCCTTTCTAATGGACGAACAAACCCTTCTCACCCATCGTTCCTTCTGGGGTTCGGAAAGCTCTCCCACGAACCGTGAGTTGAGCAGGCTGAATCCTGAGGAAACCTGTTTGTACGACACCCTGAAAACTCATCGTTTCGCCCGGTCCCTTCGCCTGGAACAGGAACGCATCGATTTTTCACGGGTCAAAAAAACAATGAAACTTCTTTTAGAGCAAAAACTCAGACCCAAAACAAAAGATAAATAAGGTGTCCCCGGAATCGGAAAGACAACTTTGGTTATTTCCTTGCGGGGTTATCTGTTAACATGTTAATATAAATTTTTTGTAGTCAAAATGATACTCTTGCAACATTACAAGGAATAAAGGAATAGTATCTGATGCCGACGGTTCTGAGAATAGGACCATTCAGATTTCATTTTTATTCAGATGAAGGGAGCGAACCTCATCATATTCATGTTGCAACTCCAGATGGTGAATGTAAATTTTGGTTAGATCCAATCCGCTTGGCAAGAAACAAAGGTGTCTCTCCGCTAACAGTCAGAAAAATTGAAAAACTGATATTTGAGCACCAAGCTTTTTTGATGGAAAAATATGATGACTTCCAAAATTTTTGAAAAAGAATCTGTTGAACCAGCCGCTATCAGGGCATGGTCCGAGGGACGAACCATTTATGTTGAACTTACCGATGGCCGTATCATTGGATTTCCAGCCAATCGATTTAAAATTCTTTCAAAAGCAAGCGATGATCAATTAAAAGAAGTAACATTGCGATTAGACGGATTTGCACTGCGTTGGGAATCCCTTGACGAAGACATAACCATACCGGGCATTGTGGCCGGAAATTTCCAATTGCCATTTCAAAAAGCATCTTGATGTATAACCGCGTTTCAGGGTCTTTTTCCGCTTGACACAGATGCATATTTAATACATCTTAATGCATATGAGAACAACACTAAACATAGATGACAAAATATTGAAAAAGGCATCCCAACTAACAGGCGTTAAGGAGAAAACCGCTTTAGTTCGGCTTGGTTTAGAAGCTTTAATTGCCCGCGAAAGCAGCAAGCGACTTGCTAAACTCGGTGGAACCGAAAAAAATCTGCGTTCCATTCCACGACGAAGATCAGTTTAGAACAATCATGGTCCTTGTTGACACTTCAATTTGGGTTACCCACCTGCGCCAAGGTAGCCGGCAGCTTGAAAAGCTGTTAATGAATGCTGAGGTTATGTCCCATCCATTTATCATTGGCGAACTCGCTTGTGGTAATCTGAAAAACCGGAACGAAATCCTTTCCCTGCTTCAGTCCCTCCCCATGACTCCTACAATTGAATTTGACGAATTCCTATTTTTTATTGATCAAAATCACCTGATGGGAAAAGGTGTTGGTTTCGTCGATATTCACATATTAGCGTCTGCTCAGTTGACGGGAATACCACTGTGGACAGCAGATAAAAGGCTAAAATCCGTGGCAAATCAACTTGAATTGACATTTAAATAAAGTTGATTCGCAAAATTGCATATACAATTTCCACCTCCAAAAACGGTAGCTCAACAGCCGGCGTTAGAGTGCAATTACAGTCTGAAAGGTTTCTTTAATGATGGAGATAGAAACATATACTATTGAAGCCCTCAATCGAATCAAACAAAGGGCTCCCCTGATTCATAACATCACCAATTTTGTAGTGATGAATACCACTGCCAATATACTGCTGGCAATCGGCGCATCTCCCGTTATGGCCCATTGCCGTGCCGAAGTCGAGGAGATGACCGCCCTTGCCGGTGCCCTGGTCCT
>JAFDHS010000356.1 GCA_019308655.1 Deltaproteobacteria bacterium | reverse complement strand
CCATCCGGAAAAATCAATCCCCCGCTCCGTTAAAAAATCCGCCCATGGGCCTTTTGCCGTTTTAAGAAACCGGACTTCCGCTTCCAACTCTGCGAGGTGTATTGAAAAAGGCAGGTTGTGTTTTCTTGCAGCACCTTTCAATTCGACAAGAAGCTGTGGACTCGTGGTATGCGGCGCGTGACCGGCAAGGGATGCAATGATTTTTTCATTTTTATCAAGCCAATACCTATGGCCGTTTGGTATATTTCCGAGAAATTCTCTGAACCAGACACCGGCAAGTTCGGAATTAAAAAACATTTCCCTTGTCAGCCCCAAGGTGGATATCTCTCCTGCAACAAGACACCCGGATTCGATCAAAGACTTTATTCCCTCTTTTGCACCCATAGCAAGAGCGTTAACACCCAAGGATTCTCTCTGTTTTATTAACTCCTTGACCCAAACACCGAAGCCTTTTTCAAAGGGTATTTTCCCCTTTAAAGCACTCAGTTCAAGATGGGTATGGGCATTTACAAGGGCAGATAAAAGCACACCGGAACCATGGTCTATGACGCGCCCGAACCCATAATCCCTCCCCTGCCCCGTTTCCTTTATCAATCCGGACTCGACTTTGACAAAACCATTGGGCAGGATCGTCCACGGATCAACCACAACCCATCCGGCCCTGTGAATCACCGGACCGTAAGATGTCGGTCTTGAATTAATTGTTATGCATCGAGGAGAGAAAGTCATACGTTAAAAAAAGTGTGGAGTGAGCTAAAGTGACTAAAGTGACTAAAGTGAGCTAAAGTTGAGGTATTCTATCAATTTTATATAAAAAGACAGAGCGAAGCGACTCATAAACTTTAGCTCACTTCAAACTTTAGTTCACTTTAGCTCACTTTCCGGGTTTATCCGGGTCAGGTGGTTATAAAAGCAATCTCTTTGGACGGCCTGGTATCCGGCGTCATGAATCAGACGGACCATTTCATCTTTCGGCAGTCTGAAATTTATTCCTGCGGCAGCCACCACATTCTCTTCTATCATGGTGCTTCCCAGATCGTTGGCCCCAAAAGCAAGGGCGACCTGGGCAATCTTGGCCCCCTGGGTGACCCATGATGCCTGGAGATTCGGTACGTTATCCAGCACCAGCCGGGAAAGCGCCAGCACTCTTAAATATTCGGCTGAGGTCGTCGGTTTGACATCGATACGGGTATTATCCGGCTGAAATGTCCAGGGTATAAATGCCGTAAAGCCTTTGGTTTCATCCTGCAGATCACGAATTTTCATCATATGTTCAATGATCTGACCGGGTTGTTCAAGATGGCCGAACATCATCGTGGCGGTGGTTTTCAACCCCAGATTGTGCGCGGTTCTCATCACCTCAAGCCATTGACCGGCGGTGCATTTATTGGGAGAGACCTTTTGCCTTACCTGATCAACCAATATCTCGGCGCCGCCTCCCGGAATCGAGCCCAATCCGGCATCAATAAGCTTTTTCAGAGTATCGTAAAGGGTCAGAGAAGATTTTTCCGCTATAAAAACAATTTCAGTAGGTGAAAATCCGTGAATATGAATCGGAAAATTCTTTTTGATATACGCTAACAGGTCCACGTAATAGTCCAGGTCAAGCTCAGGATTCATACCGCCCTGAAGAAGAATCTGGGTCCCCCCTGAAGCCAGGGTTTCTTCAATTTTCTTTTTAAGAACTTCTTTTGAAATAACATAGGCTTCGGCATGGCCGGAAGGCCGGTAAAAAGCACAAAAGAGACACCCTGAAACACAGACGTTGGTATAGTTAATATTGCGGTCAACAACAAAGGTGACAACCGGGTCGGGATGAAGCTTTTGCCTTTTTCCGTTCGCCAGGGCGGCCAGAGCAAGAAGTTCCGCATCATTAAAAAGAGCGAGAGCCTCTTGATCATCAATACGCTCATCTGCGGCAGCCTTTGCCATGATATTATCCAAATGGTTCATATTTTTACCTTTTCACCTTCAAGCCACAGGATTATAAAAAGAATCCCGCTCAACCGGCGTAAAACCGGCCGAACCTATCAAATGTTCCATCCGGCTCCGGGTCAGGC
>JAFDHS010000355.1 GCA_019308655.1 Deltaproteobacteria bacterium | reverse complement strand
GAACCGGACCGTGACCCCAGGCACCACACGGTAACCACAGTCTTTATTGCCACAGCCGACGGCATTCCAAAGGCGGCTGATGATGCAAAGAATCTCGATATCTTCACAAAAAACCAACTCCAGGCCCCTATTGTTTTTGACCATGGAAAAATTATCAGCGATTATTTTCGCTACAAAAGCGGAGAATTGAAAAAAGATATTTTTTTATAAATACCTTCAATCATTCTTTAACAGAATGTAAACTTTTTGAATTTTATCCAATCCCAAACCCGTAGGGGCAGGCCCCCGTACCTGCCCTGTCAATGAACGGCAACAAAAAAACAAAACCCCTTGGGCTTTTATCAAAAAAGTACCTTGATTTCATATTGAAATACAATCAGTGAGAATGAAATCTCTTGATTTTTTACTAATTTCGGCAAGCAGTTTGCAGAAGGACTTAGAGTTGTTGATCCAACATATGTTATGTACATGTGTGCACTATTTGAAAATCAAAAAGAAATGGAGAAACTTCACAACAAAGTAAATTCTTGTGTTATTGGTCAGCAGCTAAATGGCAAATTAATCCAAAATGAAATCAATCTTCCATTGTCTGTGATTATGTCTGTTTTCAAGATATATGAATCAAAGGGCTATGGAATGTGTTCAAATGAAGTTGGCGCAACAATTTATATAGGCAAGGCATAATCGGGTAGCCAGAGGTTTTTCTCTCCCAGTCCCCCGCACTACCACGGCAAACAACTCCGCACCGGGCCGAGCGATTAATCAATCTTAACCGATCGGTGGACAGCAGATTTTATGAGGAGGTTATGATGAAGAAAAGACGACGTACAAAGCACAAAGCTCGTGCACGAGGGACAATATGTTGCCGAGGTTGATGTCGAATTAATCGATATGAATAAAGGATGGTCCCCTTATTTATCTCTTGATGATGCATACAAGCTGGATGATATTCGCGATGCATTGCGGCGAGGTGACGTTAAGAGTGCGGCGCGACTTGCTCGCATTTTTACTCTCACCCCTGTCGCAGTATAGTGACTTGATGGAAAATCGTGTAGCCGGGAGTTTTTTCTCCCCCAGCCCCCCACACCACGACAACGAATATTGACGTACAACGGCTACCAATGGGGCAACCACAAGGGATTGCCCCTACGATGTCATTATCCGATATTGTACATCAGTTTAAAACATTAGCCAAAAAACGATAGTGGGATGGAGTCATTAATTATAAAGATTTAATGACGCTCTAATCAAGATCTAATAAACCGGATATAATCAAGTTTTATATTCAGGTACGGTTTTATTGACAAACCATTTTTTTGAATTATTTTATTGACAAACCAATTTAATGCAGTTATTTTATTTAGCTTTTGTAAAGTTACAGACTCGCTATAATCAGTTCAGACAAATAAGTTTATTTAAATTTTATCACCATTGCGATTACTTCTCCCATAACTATTTCTATAATTACAACACGTTACCACTCCCCAAATGGCCTGAACGTTACCACTCCCCAAATGGCCTGAACTTAAACACCGAGCATTATTTTTTTTAATACAGATCGTCAGTTTTAATAAACCCCTGACATTCACAACGACCTTCATCCGTCAAACAGGGCCGAATTCAAGGCTGTGGAAAAAGTACGTTCAAAAGGAAAGAACACCATGAAAAACGACATACAAAATGTAAGAAACATCGGAATCAGTGCCCACATCGATTCGGGTAAAACCACCCTGACCGAAAGGATTCTGTTTTTCACCAAACGAATACATGCCATCCACGATGTAAAAGGAAAAGACGGCGTGGGCGCTACTATGGATTCCATGGAGCTTGAAAAAGAACGCGGTATCACCATCGCTTCAGCAGCCACATTCTGTGAATGGGATAACCATGAGATCAACATCATTGATACTCCCGGCCATGTTGATTTTACCATAGAGGTTGAAAGGTCTTTAAGGGTACTTGACGGCGCAATTCTGGTCTTGTGTTCCGTAGGCGGCGTTCAATCCCAGTCGATCACCGTTGATCAGCAGATGAAAAGATACAAAGTCCCTTGCATCGCCTTTATCAACAAGTGCGACAGAAGCGGGGCCAACCCTTTTCGTGTTATTGGGCAGCTTAAGGAAAAACTGGGCCACAATCCCGTAACCATGCAAATTCCCATCGGGCTTGAAGCGGATTTGGAGGGTATCGTTGACCTTGTCAGCATGAAAGCCATCTATTTTGACGGTAATAACGGCGAAGTGCTGAGAACCGAGGAAATACCTGAAAACCTTCTTGGGGAAGCCGAGGAAAAACGCGAAGAGCTTATCGATGCAGCCTCCATGTTTTCAGACGAACTTACGGAAGCCGTACTTGAAGAAAAAGAAATCTCTGAAGATATGCTCATTGCCGCAATACGCCAAGGTACATTGACCCGCGAACTGACACCGGTTTTTATGGGATCGGCTTATAAAAACAAGGGCGTTCAGCCGCTCCTTGATGGTGTTACCCATTTACTTCCCTCCCCGTCTGATGTGGAAAACTCGGCACTGGATATGGAAAATGATGAAAAAATCGTCATCCTGGCCAGCGATTCCCAAAAACCCGTTGTCGCTCTTGCCTTTAAATTAGAAGACGGGCAATACGGCCAGTTAACATACATCCGGGTATATCAGGGAAGTCTTTCAAAAGGGTCCACTATAGTAAATGTCCGTAACGGCAGAAAAATCAAGGTCGGCCGGCTTGTTCGGATGCATTCGGAGCAGATGGAAGACATTGAGACCATTCCCGCCGGATATATCGGCGCCCTTTTGCCCTTGGCCGCTTTACCAAGGAAGATCCGACTTTCAAATCCTATGTTGACGATGAGACCAACGAAACGATTATCGAAGGTATGGGTGAACTCCATCTTGAAGTGTATGTGGAACGAATGCACCGTGAATACAACGCCACAGTAACCACCGGAAAACCCCGTGTGGCTTACCGGGAAACGATCACCAGAAAGGCTGAGTTCAACTATACGCACAAAAAGCAAACCGGCGGCGCCGGCCAGTACGGCAGGGTCGGGGGGTATATGGAACCTGTTTCCGACACGGATTTCGTATTTGAAAATAAAGTTGTCGGAGGCAAAATTCCTACCCAATATATTTCTGCCTGTGAAAAAGGTTTCCAGCTTTCCCTTGCAAAAGGGCCGAAAATGGAATTTCCTGTTACCGGTATCAAAGTGGTTATAAACGACGGCGCATCACATTCCGTCGACTCTTCGGAAATGGCTTTTCAGGCGGCAGCGAGAGGTGCCTTTCTTGAAGGTTATGCCAAAGCCAAATCAGTGATTCACGAGCCCATCATGAAAGTGGTCGTTGAAACGCCTACGGAATTTCAAGGGCCTGTCATGGGTCTTTTGAACCAGCGCAGAGGCATTATCATCGGCTCACAGGACGAAGGCACAATATCTGTTGTTGAATCACAAGTACCCCTTGCCGAGATGTTCGGTTTCTCAACCGTTTTAAGATCATCGACCCAGGGCAAGGCCCAGTTTACCATGGAGTTTTTCATGTACAAACAAGTACCGCAATCCATCGCGGAGGAACTGGTTGAAAATGCCGAAAAAGAAAAAAAAGGGGCGGCTTAACAATTTTTTAAAACAAAACAAAACATCATTTCCAAAGATACATCCGCCAAGGATCATCTATCTGAAAAACAGGAGTTTCGAAATGCTTAAAAAGGACATTATCCTCCGTAACCCCTTGAGACTCATGGAGCAGGCCATAAAAGACAGTCTGCCTGAAAACGGCTTCGGAGCCGTACTTGCACGTGCCGGCGTCGGCAAAACAGCTTTTCTGGTACAGCTGTCCTTAAACTTTCTGCTGATGGACAAAAATGTTCTCCATATCAGCCTGGATACTCCGGTAAATAAAGTCTGCCTGTGGTACAAGGAGGTTTTCGACCGTCTTGCCAGTCAGGACAACCTTCAACAAATCGAGCGGCTCTGGGAAACCCTTCAACCCCACAGGTTCATCATGACTTTCAATGTCGACGGTTTCAGTGTGCCCCGGTTTGAAGAGAGGCTGAACGAGCTTAGCGAACAAGAGATATTCTTTCCGAATATGATTATTATTGACGGGCTTCCCTTTGATGAATCGGTTCACTCAACGCTTTCCGATCTTAAAGCGCTTGCAAAAAAACATGCCATGCACTTTTGGTTTACCGTGCGCACTCACCGCCACGAAGGCCCCGGACCGGACGGAATGCCCCCTCAACTTAAAAATGTTTCAGATCTTTTCAATCTTGTTATTCAACTTCAGCCCGAAGGGAAAGATATCCACGTGAAGGCCTTGAAAAAAGCGGAAGCAGTAAATTTTGAGCATCCCGAACTGGTTCTGGATCCTTCCACCATGCTGCTAAAAGATAAAGAAAAATAAAAAATGATGGAAACATCCGTCATCTTTAGTTTATAAAGGGTGAAGCAGGAGACAGGTAATATATAACCCTGCCCTCTGCTTTACCCTTTTTTTGTTCCCTGAGAACTTGCACGGATGTCTGAACCCTTAAGCCCCAGAACCCACCTCCGCCCCATACATCAATTGTTTGCTTGGCACTCATTATTCCCCTTGACATGCTCCTCGCGGTCACCCATAATTTCTCCAAAATTCCGTTTCTATCATTAGAGCCTGTTTAAAAAAGTCGTAGCTTCTCAATAACTACGGGCAAATTATAATACTTCCGTTTAATCATCTGAAAATATGATACCTATTGAATCCGCCTCTGCCGGTGCCTCTGCCGGTAACCATACGCCGTCGACACCCAATGAATCGGAAACCGTATTTGAATTGCGCGGCATCACCAAGATCTATCATATGGGCGAAGTCGATGTACGTGCCCTGGGAGGTATCGATCTTAATCTTTATAAAGGAGAACTTGTCGTCTTACTTGGGCCTTCAGGCAGCGGAAAATCAACCCTGCTGAATATTCTCGGGGGACTGGACGTACCCACCGGCGGTCAGGTTCATTACAAAGAACATGATCTCAGCATCGACAATGATAGCGTTCTCACTCGCTACCGGCGTAAACATGTCGGGTTTGTCTTTCAGTTTTACAATCTTATTCCCAGCCTGACCGCCCGTGAAAACGTTGCATTGGTCACGGAAATCTCGGATAATCCCTTACCTCCGGAAGAAGCGCTCAAGCTTGTTAATCTTTCCGATCGCATGGATCACTTCCCGGCACAACTCTCGGGTGGTGAGCAGCAGCGGGTTGCCATTGCCCGCGCCATTGCCAAACGGCCGGACGTTTTGCTTTGTGATGAACCCACGGGTGCCCTTGACCTCAAGACCGGTATCATTGTGCTGGAGGCGATTGAACGGGTGAATCGGGAATTGGGAACCACCACCGTTGTCATTACTCACAATGCGGGCATTGCCGACATAGCGGATCGGGTCATCCATATCAGCGACGGCCTTATCTCCAGGATCTACCGTAACAAACACAAGAAATCGCCACGGGAAGTGAAATGGTAAATGCATGACGGCACTGAATCGAAAACTCCGGCGGGATCTTCTCAGCATGCGGGGCCAGGCGTTTGCTATCGCACTGGTAATTGCAAGCGGGGTGGCAACCCTTGTGATGTCCGTCAGTACTTTGGATTCATTGCGCCTCACCCAATCAACCTTTTATCAGGAATATCGTTTCGCCCAGGTCTTTGTCTCATTAAAGCGGGCACCTGAAAGTCTGCGCTTACGCATTGCCGAAATCCCGGGCATA
>JAFDHS010000016.1 GCA_019308655.1 Deltaproteobacteria bacterium | reverse complement strand
GGCCCTTTGATCAGTACATTTTTTAATTCGAATTTACCGTCAAGCAAAGAAAAGCGAAATTTTTCCCATGAGATTTCACCTGGAATCTTATCACTGATTTTGGCCTGAATCAGCTGCTGTGCGTGATCCGTCTTCAGATAAAAAAAACTGCCGAAAGGCAGAAGAATAAAAAAGCTTAAAAAAATTCCGATACCAATGAAAATTCTTTTGATCATTTCCCCCATCATACTTTCTTTTTATTAAGGTATTTAAAAAACAAATTATACCATTTATTTTTCCGAGTCCCTAAACAAAAAAAGGCAGGAACCTGTTAAGGCCCTGCCTTGTATACTTATTTAAAAATTAAGGGATAATCATATTTTCAGCCATTGTTGGGTTACCAATTATTGTATGGCTGAAATTACGAACAAACCCTGAAATTATAATCTGCTAACGTTCATGGCCGCCGGCCCACGATCATTTTCCTGAACCTCAAAGGCCACTCTATCCCCTTGAGCAAGCGTTCTAAATCCATTCATATTTATAGATGAGTGGTGAACAAATACATCACCGCCTTCTTCTTTTTCAATAAACCCAAACCCCTTTTGATCACTAAACCATTTTACGATTCCGTTTTTCAAGGCCTGCCTCCCATTCATTTAATAATTTTTGTATTATCCATGTATATGGATTAAAATCCTTTATTCATGCGTTTTATTCACTATATGAAACAAAACACTGTTTTGTCTATAAGGGAAAAGGCTTATTTTGATAGGGGAAAAGCTTATTCTGATAGGGAAATAACCCAAAAGTGCAATGAAAAGTCAAAAAGCGGAAATAAAGGCCCAATTTCATCATAAACGCGGCAGGAGACCCCGTCTGAATCTTTGATTCAGGCGGGGAGGAATGCTGCCCTCCCTTCGCTTAATAAGTTTAGAAAAAGATAGTTTTTGTGAAAAATAAAAAATATTTTTCCTGGAACTACCAAATAAAATAACACTGAATAACAGGAAAAATCCCTATTCATCTGAAGTTTTCTCCCATTAAAATGAGTCTGTTCCTCTATGGACGAAACACAAAGAACTTTGGTAATTGTTATAAAACATCTAAAAAATTAAATAACATCAAAAGGAGGGAACTACTTATGAACATTGAGCTGACAGAAGAAGCAAAAGACATCGTTCGCAATGCACTTAAGATATATCTCAGCGACCTGAGAGCGGAAATCGTGAAAACTGAAAAACATGAAATGAAGCAAAGCTTACATAATGAGGAAGATATCATCAAGGATACGATTCAAAAACTTACCTAACCTGATGAGATTGCAAAAAGGCGGGGATCTTTTTCCCCGCTTTTTTTATAGTCTCACCAACAAGCCTGTAAGCGTTTCAAGAGCAAGTCCTCAAGAAACGGTCGGCCGTGATCCCGATACTCATAACGGACTCGAAGGGTCGGCTTGTCAATGGAAAGAATACGTGTAAGCCGTATGGGGGTGGCAAAAACTACCAAGTCGCAATCGGTACGATTGATGGTCTCTTCCAGATCGTGAACCTGAACCTTACCGTAGCCCATGGCGGGCAGAACCGGACCTAAGTGGGGATACAGGCGATAGGTCTTCTCGATCGTCCCCACTGCATAAGGACGCGGATTGACAAGTTCGGCAGCCCCGTATTTTTCGGCAGCGATAACACCGGCACCATAGGGCATCTCACCGTGGGTCAGAGTGGGACCATCTTCAACCACCAATACACGTTTCCCCAAAATAGCCTGGGGATCACTGACAAAGACGGGGGATTCGGCCAGCATAATTTCAGCCCTGGGCGCATGCCGCTCAATATTTTTTCGGACCTGTTCCACGTCAGCCGATGTCGCCGTATCCACCTTATTGATGATGGCAAGATCAGCCATAAGCAAGTTGATTTCACCAGGATAATAGAGCAATTCATGACCGGGTCTGTGGGGATCAAAAAGCACGATATGAATATCCGGGTGATAAAAGGGCGTGTCATTATTCCCGCCATCCCAGACAATTACATCCGCCTCCTGTTCCGCTGCTTTTAAAATTTTCCCGTAGTCGACCCCTGCGTAAACCACAATTTCCTCATCCACCAGGGGTTCGTATTCCTCCCTTTCTTCTATGGAACACTGGTGCTTTTCGAAATCTTCATAGCAAACAAAACGTTGTACCACCTGGTTTCTCAAGTCTCCGTAAGGCATGGGATGACGCACAACCACCACCCTTTTATGATGACGACGGAGAATTTCACAAACCTTTCGGGTGGTTTGTGATTTCCCGCAACCCGTTCGCACCGCACAAACCGCCACAACCGGTTTCCGGGACCGGAGCATGGTATCCGTCGCTCCGAAAAGAACGAAATCGGCACCTTCCGCCATAACAACCGATGCCTTATGCATAAGTTCAACATACGGGAGGTCACTGTAGGAAAAAACGACGCGATCCACCTGGTGGTCTCGGATAAGAGTTGCGAGATGGTTTTCCGGATAGATCGGGATGCCTTCAGGATAAAGCTTTCCCGCCAATTGGGCCGGATATAGCCTGTCTTCAATGGTAGGAATCTGTGCCGCTGTAAAGGCAACGACATTGTAATGGGGATTATCCCTGAAGCAGACATTAAAATTGTGAAAATCCCGGCCCGCCGCACCCATGATAATAACCTTCTCAGGCATAATCACTCCTTTCCCATTCGATAAACGCTACCTATTCTTTTTCACAGGAGACTTGTGCTTGATAGAGGGATCGATCCGTTTCAGGCAGAAAAAGAAGAGGCAATCAATGTCTGATGAATTTTTACCGGTGTCGTATCTACCGTAATATTGACTTTCTCTACTTCTACCTTTTTCGTACGATAATGGTTGAGCAGTGGAACCGTCCTTTCATGAAACAGCATTAATTTCTTTGCAACAGCCTCGGCAGAATCATCCACCCTTTCCGATCTGTCCCCACCCGAATTCTGACGGATTCTTTCACTAACGACCTCAGGCGTAGCATCAAGAAACAGAATTTTTTTCACGTCAACAATTTCATCAACATCCTCAGCCTGGCCTACATGGCGGGGGAGACCGTTGAGCAACAACACATCCCTGTCATTCATGGCTTTGTCTTTCATAAATGAAAGCAGGATATTTTCAGCAATATGAAAGTTCTCGTTTTCCAACAACACGCCGGACTTCAGAGAATGAATAATTACACCCATGTCTTCTTCATTCAAAAGCGATGGGGCTACACCCGTTTTTAAAATCCTGCGCAGGGATTCTCCAAAATCAAAATGAAAACATTTTGTTCCCCACAGTCCCTCTTGTTCACAAAAATCACCCAAAGGGGTTTTTCCGGCGCCTGTCGGGCCAATTAGCAGTACAGCTTTATTACGATTCATTTTTTATCCTGAATTTGCAGTTGACATACTCCCAAGGCTAAAGCAGTTGGGATTCTAAAGATCGCTCTTTCAGATTCCTGATTTATCGAGATAGCCCGAGCTTGAAACTCAGGTCTTACGGTTCTCTCCGCAGGCTTACTTTTAAAGTGTTCCCGGATGCCCCTCGGTACACTGTATATATAACTATATCAAATTATTTGTAAAAATCAATAAAGGCACTCCATCATTATTCGATGAAATGCCTTTCTTATCTCTGGAATAGCGAGTTAAACTACCGTTACATTTACAGCAGCAGGACCTTTTTGCCCTTGCTCTATTTCAAAGGTAACCCGGTCGCCTTCATTAAGAGATTTAAAACCCATTGCATTGATTCCTGAATGATGAACGAACACATCCGGACCATCTTCCTGCTCAATGAAGCCATAACCTTTGCTATTATTAAACCATTTTACAATTCCCTCAGCCATAGTGACACCCTCCTTTTAACTCCTGTGCCGAGAAGTCCCCTTCCGAATCTTTGATTCGGTGGGGGATGAATCGGCTTTTTCAGTATGTTTTTTGTTGATACTAAAAAGGCTTTTTGCGACTGACAAATAAATCTTTCCCTTGGAACGAAACCGGCCCGCTAATAAATACGTGCCTTTTATTGATCTTTTAATAATAATTTATTTTTAGGTAAAATCAAGTTATTTATCAATCCAAAATGGATAATAAACTAAAAAACGTTCACTTTGTGAAAGTTGCTCTTTTTTGATATAGGCTAAGAGCCTGTTTAAAGTTTCAAAATGAAGACCACAAAGTTTCGGAAAACGTAGTTTTTGATAATCCAATAAGTTTTTGAAAAATATGCAATGAAAAAAAGACTTTCTAAAAATCTTACATTGAAGCGATTGCTCAAAATAGCTCTCCTGTTCGTTGTTTTAATATGCACCGGCATCATTCTATATTCGGGCTATCTTTCATTTCAGATCGAAAAACGCTTTTCCGCCCGGCGTTGGCGTATCCCTTCAAAAGTCTTTTCCGACGTCACCCTGCTTTATCCGGGACAACAGACAAACCGGGATCTTTTTCATGAAAAACTGCGTCGACTTGGATATCGTGAGGTCTCGTACAAGCCGGATCGGAAAGGAGAAGTCAGAATATCAAGATCCGTCACGGAGATCTTTCTTCATGATCTCATCGTACCATCTCAAAAGCGGATGGGTTTTCCCGTTGAAATCAGGTTTACGGAAAATGAAATCAAATCAATCCTACGTCACGACAATGGTAAATCCCTGCCGATTCTGGAACTGGAACCCGAAGAGATTATGCTTTTTTTCGGGCCTGATCGGGAACAACGGCAGCTCGTTTCCATTGATCAAGTCCCCCAGCACCTCATGTATGCCATAATGGCGGCTGAAGATAACTGTTTTTACAGCCACCACGGTGTTGATCCCATGGGAATATGCCGGGCCATTTATACCAATTTACGTCACGGATCCATACGTCAAGGCGGCTCCACCATCACCCAGCAGTTGGCCAAAAACTATTTTTTAACGCCCCAAAAAACGCTTCTGCGCAAAATCAAAGAGCTTTTCATGTCCTTAACCATTGAGGTCATGTACGATAAAAACGAAATTTTCGAGATTTATCTGAATGAGATCTATCTGGGCCAAAAAGGATCGGTTTCTATCAATGGGGTTGGCGAAGCATCCCATTTCTATTTCGGCAAACCGGTCGCTAAACTTTCTCTGAATGAAGCCGCCATCATAGCCGGTCTGATCAAGGGACCAAACCATTACTCGCCTTATGTTGATAAAAACCGCTGCCTGAATCGGAGAAATATGGTGATGCGCGCCATGAATAAAAACGGATGGATCTCCGGAAAAGAGCTCAATGCCGCTTTAGGGTTGCCGGTGAAGACCGCAGGCTTTACCGTTCAATATAAAAAGGCGCCTTATTTTTTAGATTATCTCTCCGAGCAGCTTACCACCCTATATTCCCATGAAGACCTGTCCAGCCTCGGACTTTCCATCTATACCACATTGGACACCGAGGTTCAGATAGCAGCAGAAAAAGCACTGGCAAAAGGGCTGGCCCGTTTGGAAAAATGGAATCCCGGCTTGAAACGCACGGAACCTGACAAAAAATTACAAGGTGCCGTCATTGTGATGCAACCCAAGACAGGCTGCATATTGGCCATGGCTGGGGGACGAAACTACAGTGTGAGCCAATTTAATCGAATAACCCAGGCGAAACGGCAGGCCGGAAGTACATTCAAGCCCTTTACGTTTCTGAGCGCATTGGACAAATTTACACCGGCTTCCATTTTGTCCAATCAACCCAAATCCTACATGATAAATGGAAAGATATGGCAGCCGAAAAATTATGGTCCGGTACCGGAGGAATATCTCACTATGAGAAATGCGCTGGCTAAATCCGTCAATCGGGCCGCAGTCGACCTGGCCATGAAGGTCGGCCTGGACCATATCGTCAATACGGTAAACGGTTTTCATTTTTCAACACCGATCAAACCTTATCCATCCCTTTCACTGGGTTCTCTTGAGGTGATACCATTGGAATTGGCACGGGCCTATTGCGCCTTTGCGGCTGATGGTATGCAGCCCTATCTTTTGTCTCTGAAAGAGGTTGTGGATGAAAATGGAAAGAACCTGGAGCAAAGACACATGACCATTAACCGGGTGATCTCCCCGGCAAAGGCCTTTATTATGACTTCCCTGCTTCAAAGTGTTGTAACAAAGGGAACTGCCCGCTCCCTCAAAAAGATGGGTGTATTCTTTCCGGTTGCAGGCAAGACCGGAACGACCAATAACTCAAGAGATGCATGGTTTATAGGATACACTCCCGATATTCTGGCATTGGTCTGGGTGGGGTTTGATAACGGAGATTCCATTCATGCCACGGGAGCAACAGCGGCCTTGCCCATATGGGCCGATCTCATGAATGCCATCCCCCAATATATTTCCGGCGACGGGTTTAAAATGCCGCCAGGTGTGGTAAAAAGGACGATCTGTTCCGAAAGCGGCCAATTGGCTGTTCCCCATGCCTGCCCCAAACCTATGGAAGAAGTTTTCCCGGCTGAAAATGCTCCCTCAAGAGATTGTTCTCTTCATCAAAAAACAGACCCTTTCAAAAAATTTATCAAGGGGGTAAAAAAATCATACTTAAAAATTATAAACCATTAATCATTCTTTTATCGGGAATAATGTATATGGCCCTGACAGGTTGCACAGGATTGATTCCCATTCCAACGCCTCAGACCCAGGCTTCAAAACCATCGCCGCCACCACAAAGCAAGGCCCCGAAGGTCGAAATACCTGACGAATCCATGGAAAAGCCGAGTCCCAGCCCTCGAGCACTGGCTTCTTTGCAATTGACCGACCAGGGACGAATGCTTTTGAATAACGACAGACCCGACGATGCCATCAGAATGCTTGAACGAGCCGTCAGCCTCAACCCGAGCAATGGTCAAAACTACTACTATCTGGCAGAAGCGTGGCTTTTGAAAGGGAATGCTTCACAAGCAAAGGCCTTCAATCATCTTGCAGATATCTACCTGGCAGGCAAGGCCCAATGGATGGATAAGGTGATGGAACAAAAGGAGCGGATCAGGAAACATAAAAAGCAATAGGCTATTCAATCCTACCTAAGCGTCCAGAACCATTCGTATGGTGTTAGCTATTTTTTTATGGGTAAAAGGCTTCATAATGATCGCACTGCATCCCTTTGCCTTTGCCTCTTTCTTGCTCGTGTCATCAATGAAACCCGTACACAGGATAACCGGCATATCGGGTTTTATCCCCTTGAGTTCTTTAATCAACTCGATACCCGTCATATGAGGCATGTCCATATCGGTGATCACCAGGTCAAAAGCCGCCGGTCGGATATAAAAAATCTCCAGCGCCTCTTTGCCGCTGATCTGTGCTGTAACCTGGTAACCAAGGCGTTCCAACATCAACCTTCCCATTTGTGAAATGGCTTTTTCATCATCTACAAACAGGATACTCTCTTTTCCCATGGGAATCGAATCGGCTGCCGATTTTTTTATGTCACAAACGCTTTCAACGACCGGCAGGTATACACGGAATGTAGTTCCCTTCCCCGGTGTACTGTCAACCCTTATAGATCCATGATAGCGTTTCACGATTCCGTAAACTAGTGCCAGGCCAAGACCGGTTCCCTTGCCTTTCTCCTTTGTGGTATAGTAGGGATCAAAAATCCGCTCCATCACCTCCGGAGACATTCCAGTTCCCGAGTCACTAACCGTCAATTTAAGGTACTGACCGGCATCTTTTAATTCAGGATATAGATCGATGGCATCGGTATCCGGATTTATCTCACAAAGGCCGACGTTCAGTACCCCTCCCTGATCATCCATGGCATGATATGCATTGGTAAAAAGGTTAATCAGCATTTGATGAATTCGACCTTGATCTGCCATTACCGGTTTGGATATCGAAATATTCTTGCAGATTTCTATGGTCGCGGGCAGCGTCGAACGCATAAGTCCGAGCACTTCTTCAAGAATTATATGCACTTGAACCGGTGAAGGTTCATGCTCCTTGTGGCGGCTGAAGGTGAGAATCTGCTGCACCAACTCTTTTGCACGCGTCCCTGCAGTACGAATTTCATTCAGGTTGGAAAGGAGTTGACTATCGTCAGGCGCCTGATGCATTGAAAGTTCAGCATAGCCCATGATTGCCATTAAAATATTATTAAAATCGTGTGCAATCCCTCCTGCCAGCGTACCGATCGCTTCCATCTTCTGACTTTGCCGGATTTGATCTCTCAGTTTTTTTTCATCAGTAATGTCTTTGGCGAAGCAGACAAAACCCAAAAGCTGTTGAGAGTCGTCAAATATTGGAGAAATACTCCTCTGGAAGGTCTTGTTCAAAAAGGAAAAATTAACTTCCATGCTGGAAAAAAGTTTGTTCTGATCCGAATTTATTTGCAGGCACTTACTGCAAGGCTGGGAACTGCCATTAAAAATCTCGTAACAATATTTTCCGATTATTTTTTCAAAAGGGATATTCAATAATCGGATTACAGCCCGATTTACACGGACAACCCGCATCTGAGTATCCAGGATGGCAATAACTTCGTCGATGGAATCAAATGTCCTTTCCCATTCCTTTTTAGCGTTTTGAATTTTTCTTTGCACACGTTTAAAGCATGTAATATCCGTTACGGATGCAACACTTTTTTTCGTGTTGGGAATCATCCCCACTTTAACCCATACCTCTTTTATATTCCCCTCTCGGTCAACGAATCGGTATGCGTATTTTTCGGGTACTTGCGGGTTATTATTTCTTCTTTGAGAATGATAAAAGGAGATCCGTTTTTTATCTTCCTCAGCAGTAAATTCCGTCCATTTCATCCTGCCGACAATTTCAAAACGGCTCCAGCCTGCAAGCTGTTCGAATTTTGTATTCACCATGGAGATGGTCATATCTTCTTCAAGAATCGCAGTGGCCGAACCGGTATTTTCAAACAAACTTCGGTATAGCTCCTGACTTTCCCGCAACGCCTCCCGCCATATAGCGCTCTCTTTCTCTAAATTCTTAACCCTTTGTGTCAATTCTTCATACGATGGCTTCTTGGTCATTGTAGTCTCTTTCAATTAGTCGCAAAGCGGAAAGTTTCAATGGAAATGAAAAACTGTTTTTCATCAAAAACGCTTTCCCATAAATCAGATCCAAGCGGAAATTTTAAGGCTTAAAACTCAAAGAAAAAATAAGGTCTTATGTGTTCACATTCCTTTGAACCTTGAGTTTTAAAGAAAAACTTTATTCTATGGTCGAACATCATTTCAAAATGTTGTAAAATGTATGCACCGGTACTTAATCGAATTTAATATGCAAGAAATGTACCCTATATAGACGACAGGTTTAATGATTTTAATATATGTCCCAATCTTTAAAGATGATTGACAAAACCAAAATAATCGATACGGTCATTGGAAGACTCAAAAAACTGCCAAACGGTCATTACATTGATATTCGGACCTATAAGCGGAACCGATCGGTCGTTATCGTTAAAAAGAATACAAAAGAGCTTTGTGTCATTGAAAACGGTTTTTCCAAAGAAAGATTCAATATAAAGGCTGAAAAACTGAAAAAGCTACTGAAAACACTGTTGAAAAAAGAATTTCCACGAAGTCATAAAGTGAGACTTTATGTAATGGGGGAATACAGTGAAGCAGAAGTTTTAGAAACAAAACGCAAGACTATTTGATTCAAGCGAGCCTAAATCGAACACTATTTAATACCCCCCGTAATATGTGGCAAAATGAAGATTCAATCACGTTTAAAAAGGGAACAAGCATTCTTATTAAAGTTCCGTGCAAGGAGAAAAAGTGCTATCCAAAGTAAAAACAAATCACTTATCAAAATTTTTTTTAAATTTCAGTTTGATGATCTTTTTGTCGTTAGTCTTATCCAATTTAACAGAAGCAGCTTCAGCCGTTGAAATTGATGCTAAAGTCAATGCGGAACTAAAAAATATATATAAAGAATTTGACGCCGCCAAACAACTATCAAGAAAATCTGAGGGAATCCTGGTTTTTCCATCGGTCATTAAGGCCGGGTTTGGGATCGGTGGAGAATATGGTGAGGGCGCTTTACGAATTAATGGTAAGACAGTCGATTATTACAACACAGCTTCAGCATCTATAGGTTTTCAGATTGGTGCCCAGTCCAAAACCTTAATTTTAATGTTCATGTCTAAAAAGGCGTTGCAGAATTTCCGAAATAGTGACGGCTGGGAAGTGGGTGTTGATGGGTCAGTTGCAATTGCTTCTTTTGGAGCCGGTGGCTCACTGGATTCCAATACGCTGAAAAAACCTATCATCGGGTTTGTTTTCAACAACAAAGGGCTCATGTATAATTTGACCCTGGAAGGGTCTAAGATAACCAGGATTAAAAAATGATTACTTGCCGAAACCTCATACCGATAGGCGGCAAGAGGTTTCGGCTTTGAATTCTTTCAATAGTTCTTCAGCTTTTTCTTTCCCGTATTTTCGAACCATTTTATCCCATCTTTTGATTTTTTTCATTGATGTCATCCAATTTTATTGAGGGCATAACTGCCCGGCTTCAGTTGCGAGCAAGAGGGCGCCATCGACCGAGCGAGTCTGCTGCAAGCCGTCGTTAGGGGCAGGCGGCAACGGTCAGAGCATACGATACTATTCTGCTTCATGTGGACTATCAGAAGGAGTCTGGTTTTCTCCGCCAACTATTGGAATATACTCCAACTGAATAGGTTTGAACCTCGAGTAAATCCATAGACCAATGAACATGGCTACCCAACCAAGGGCAGAGAGCACCAACCCCGTTAACAGTCCTCCAAATAGAGAAACGATAAATGCCGGAATACCTGTCACTGGTTGTTGGTTCCAAGTTACGCTGTCAGCACCAAACATTGCCAGTATTCCTGCTATCAACGAGAAAGGCAGAAAAAATGTGAAATTGCCGATGAATATGAGCTTGAACAAGGACCCTCCTCTCAAGCGCCTTACAACTAAGTACCAGAGCAAAAGTTTTTGGATATTAGCTTAAGCAAAATTAATTTGATATTTTGACCCAACTTTTTTTAAAATACTTTCAACTTCAGTTATTAAATCGTTGAAAGATTC
>JAFDHS010000354.1 GCA_019308655.1 Deltaproteobacteria bacterium | reverse complement strand
AAAGGCGTGATGCTTTATGTGAACAAGATCAATATAAAGGATAATAAACTGATCGATATTTTTATCGAAGATCAAAGAACAAAAAACATTGTAAGCACGGTGGTTGCACCAAAGGGAGAGGTATTTAGCGAACCGGATAAACTGGCTTTTCACTTAAGACTTTATAATGGAACCATCAATCAGGTTGATCTTGAGGACAGGTCCGTACATTCGATTAATTTTGACGCTTATGACATCACTCTTGACTTGAAAAAAACAGGTCCGTACATTCGATTAATTTTGACGCTTATGACATCACTCTTGACTTGAAAAAAACCGTTGAAGCATCAAAAGGGAGCCCAAAAGATAAAAAGGAGATGAGTCTTGCCGAATTACGTCAGTATTTAAGTCTTGCCGACCGAAAAGATTCAAAATATTATTCTGTGCTGATAGAATATCATAAAAAATTTTCCATCAGTTTTGCATGTTTTTTTCTTGGCTTTCTTGCCGTTCCTTTGGGTCTGCTATCGAGCCGTGCAAAAAGATCATTCGGTTTAGGGCTTGGGCTTATTTTCTTTCTACTTTATTACCTGTTGCTTTCTGCAGGGAATGTTTTCGGGGAAACAGGTGTCTATCCACCGGTTATCGGCATGTGGGTTCCGAATATGGTCATGGGGGGTATAGGGCTGTATCTCTTTAAAAGAGCAGTGAATGAACGGCCGATTCAGGTCGATTTTTTCCCTGATTTGATGAAACGATTAGCGTTCAGGTTAAAGGGTAGAAAAGCAGTGAGCAGTGAGCAGTGAGCAGTGAGCAGTGAGCGATGGGCAGTCTCCTGGAAATACAAGTAACCACGGTGTAGAGACGGGTCGGTGACCCGTCTCTACAGTTTTAGTTCTCTTTCCCGGTTTATCCGGCGTAGATACTTATGTCTATTATTTATAAATACTTGACCGGAGAGATTTTAAAATACTTCGGCATTGTTATGTTAATGGTTATCGGCATATATCTTGCCGTCGATTTTTTTGAAAAGATAGACAACTTTATGGAAGCGGGTCTTTCTTTTTCAAAGGCTTTTACCTATTTTGTTTTCAAGGTTCCCCTTATCATCGCCCAGGTAATGCCGGTTTGTATCATGCTGGCTGTTATTGTCGTTTTCGGCTTGATGAGCAAGAGCAATGAGCTGATTGCTCTGAAAAGCAGTGGTGTAAGCATCTATTATCTTTTAAAACCGGTTCTTTCAATAGGAATTCTGTGCAGTCTCCTCCTTTTTTTCATTTCCGAGGTGATCGTTCCAATAAGCATAGGCAAGGCAAACGGGATATGGATAAAAGAGGTCAAAAAAAAAACACTGATCACTTCAAAGGAGAAGAATATCTGGATCAAAGGTGATCGTTTAATAACACACATAAAATATTATAACCCTTCAACCCATGCCATCTTTGGGATTACTCTCTATTATTTTGATGAAGGTTTCAGGTTGATAAGAAGGGCGGATGCAAGAAAGGGCCTTTTTAAAGAAGGAAGATGGTTTTTGTTTGAATTAATAGAACAAAATCTGAATAAAGAAAATGGAAACTACAACATATCGTTTCGTGAAGAACGTGTCGAGCAACTCGATTTGTTACCTGAGGACTTAAAGCGAGTGATCAAAAAGTCCGAAGAGATGAGTTTCAAGGAACTTTTTGCATACATAAAAAAGGTCGAAAAAGAAGGATACGATGCTACGATCTACCGGGTGGATTTTTATGCCAAGACGGCCTTTCCCCTGGTTTGCACAATAATGTGTATTGTGGGAATCGCCATTGCTGTCAGAGAGAAAATCAAGGGGGCTTTAGCATTTGGCATTGCCTGCGGTATTGGTATGGCATTTCTTTACTGGATTTTTTACAGTTTTTGTTTGTCCCTTGGATATGGAGAGGTGCTTCCTCCTTTTATTGCTGCCTGGGCTGCCAATCTTGTTTTTTTATGCCTTGCTGTTTTCTGCTTACTGAATGCTGAATAAAGCGTTGAGATGTGAGATTTGAGGAATGAGAGTAAACGTCTTCTCAAATCCTAACCCCGATAAACCGGAAAAGTGAGCTAAAGTGAGCTAAAGTTTGAAGTGAGCTAAAGTTAAGGAGTCGCTTCGCTCCGTCTTTTTATATAAAATTGACAGAATTCCTCAACTTTAGGCACTTTAGCTTACTTTAGGCACTTCACACTTTTTGTTAGAATTAAGATTAATACGCGTCGCTCAAATCCAGTACCTTGGTTTGGAAAAAAATATCATGGGTAAGATACAAAAAAAAATCGAAAGGGTTATGACAGATAGCGGCAAAAGCTGTCCTTTTTCTTTTGAATTCTTTTTGTTTATGATATCAGTTGGTTATGCTGGTGGTTTGAAGCTGAGGCAGAAAATTTACCGAAAGGGGATTTTCAGTTCAAAAAGGCTCCCCTGCAGGGTGATATCCATAGGCAATATAACTGTGGGAGGTACGGGGAAGACCCCCATGACCATCTATGTGGCT
>JAFDHS010000353.1 GCA_019308655.1 Deltaproteobacteria bacterium | reverse complement strand
ACTGCCTATGACACCGAACCCTTTCAGAATATCTTTTGCACAAACCCGGATGATCCATGCTATGATGAAGTAATAGCCCAAGAGGGAGAACAGGTGGCCATGGAAGAAAATCAGCGGATAGAACAATTTTTTGCCGGGGCCGACCTCCTCATTCATGATGCGCAATATACCCTGGAAGAATATAAATCCTCCAGGGTCGGTTGGGGTCATACTTCATTTGAGCATGCCATCGCTGCAGCGAAGCGATCCCAAGTCAAACGTCTGGCACTGTTTCACCATGACCCTGAACGCACCGATGTTCAGATAGACGAACTGAGCAAAAAATATTGCAACGCCGATTGTACTTCCAACACTAAAGTCTTTTTTGCTCGTGAAGGAATGCAGATTAAGCTATAATTCTTACCGAGTCCCTTACGCTGATAATCACCTTCCCCCGGACTCTCAGAAAATTTATCTGTTCGATGATCTCACACATTTATCTACTGGAAGGCTCTGCTTTTAAAGTGTGTAAGTCACAAATACCGGCACCATCAGACACCCTTCTGTTTCAGAAATAGGGAAGGTTTCACCTACTTGACCCTCCTGGTATATTCATGTATTATATATAATTTATATTCTTCTCATCGTCAACTAAAAAAGCCAGGGCATGTAAAAGGCCCTCATGTTGACCAGCTTTAGCGCTTAGGCGCTACGTTAGATCAGAAATAGGTACCTTGGGGTGCTTGCCAGCCCCAAGCTCTACGGTAAGTGGTTAAACAGGTCTAAGGGGTTTAAGCCAGTGCTGCTTGCGCTAAACCTGATCATAACATTAGCAAGGCAAACCTTACCCGCGAAAGCGGAGGATTTATTTCGGATTTATTTCGGACTCAGCCAATTCGTGGCTGAGTTTGAAATAAATCAAACTCACGCGCAACCATTCCTCCCGGTAATTAATTACCGGGTCTCCTGGCTGAAAAAATCATGAATATAAGAACCTGTTCGAAAAGCTGCCGCTTCTTGTCTGTTTTATCTCTTGATAAGAATTTATAAATTCAAATAATTGCATCAACAAAGAAGCAGTACAATTCATTTCTGAACAAAAGGACGAAACATGGATGAATATGTAGAAATAACGATTGAAGGGAAAACGTATAAATTGCCCGTCATTGAAGGCTCTGAAGGAGAAAGGGCTTTCGATATCACCAAGCTTCGGCAAATGACGGATTATGTTACATACGACCCTGGATTTGCAAACACGGGAAGCTGCACCAGTTGCATCACTTTCATGGATGGTGAAAAAGGAATTCTGAGGTATCGTGGTATTCCCATTGAACAGCTTGCCGAACACTCCACTTTTGTTGAGACGGCATATCTTTTAATAAACGGCAACCTCCCCACCCGCGAGGAACTCACCAATGTCAAAATTGCCCTGAATGATTTATCTCTTGTGCATGAAGACATGCAAATTTTTTATCAAAACTTTCCAAGACGCGCCCACCCTATGGGAATACTTTCAGGAATGGTCAATGCGTTAAGAAGCTTCTACCCCCATTTATACATTGAAAATCAGGAGATAAAAACCACTTTTTTAAGTCTTCTTTCAAAGGTTCGTACCATGGCGAGGCCACAAAGTTATTTATCCAAGACACGATCTTTCATATTGTGCAAATTTTTTAAACATGATGTTTGACTCTCCGGTCAACCCCTACAAAATTAATAAGGATACGGTTAAGGCCTTAAACGTTTTCTGGATACTCCACGCCGACCATGAACAAAACTGCTCCACAACAGCGGTCAGAGTCGTCGGAAGCGGAAAGGTTAACATCTATGCATCAATTTCCGCCGGAATTTCAGCATTATGGGGTAAGCTGCACGGCGGTGCCAACCAGGCCGTCATCGAAATGCTTACCCAAATTGCGGAAAGCGGAGTCACAATAGAAGAAGTTATAAAAAAGGCTAAAGACAAAGATGACCCCTTCAGACTCATGGGCTTCGGCCACAGGGTTTACAAAACATATGATCCCCGCGCGAAAATCATGAAAAAAATGTGTGACAAGATTCTGAAGAATCACAACATAAATGATCCGCTGCTTGATATTGCAAAAAGATTAGAGGAAGTGACCTTGACCGATAATTATTTCATTGATCGTAATCTTTATCCCAATGTTGACTTTTACAGCGGCATCGTCCTTCGGGCCATGGGAATACCTACCAATATGTTTACGGTCATGTTTGCCATTGGACGACTGCCCGGCTGGATTTCACAGTGGAAAGAGAGTGTGGATGATCCCGACTGGAAAATAAGCCGGCCCCGACAGATATATACCGGCGAAACAAAAAAAGATTACGTCCCCATTAAACAACGATAAATCACTCCCCATCTTTTCAGGCAAAAAAAACCCGGTCTTTCCCAGATTGGGTTTTTCTCTTCCTATAACTGCCCTAACGGTCTTTTAAATGTAAATGCAGCCGGTTCAGCCATGGTTTTTTCAAATACCTCCTGAGTATTTCCACCCAATGCCGAAAAAGGGCTGGACACAACAAAAAAAACAGTTCCAAAGATGGTCGCGGCAATTCCCAGAGGCCTGACAAGAAAAAAGTCTGCCAGCATTTTTTCCGCACTTATTTCTTCATTATAAGACGGGTCCTGGGCCATGGCCACAGATCCGAACGAAGTCAACAGCAATGTAGCAATCACAAAAAAAACCATGGATTGTTTGGCGATCTTATGCATAAAGCTCTCCTTTAAAAAACTTAAACCCAATTAATAAACCTTAACCCAGACCCAAAAAAATGACAACCCCTTATACCTGCATAGATGTGGCCGTAGCGTTACCGCTGTACCATACCTTAACTTACCGGGTTCCTGAAAGTCTTTCAGGTTTAGCATCACCGGGTAAAAGAGTTCTGGTTCCCTTTCAACAACGCAAGGTAAGTGGATACATTCTGGGTCCGGGTAAAAATACGGATAACCCTGATAATATTAAACTTATCCTTGACGTTCTTGATGAAAAACCGCTTTTCCCGCCTTCCATGATACCTTTTTTTAAATGGATAGCCGATTACTACCTGTATCCCATGGGACAAGTCATTCAGGGCGCTCTGCCCAGCGGCATAAACATTTACGATTTTACAACCGTTACCATTACCTCAAAAGGTGAAAAAGCACTTGATGAGGATTTCATAACCCCTCTGGAACATGAAATTTTAAGCTGTCTGAAACCTGTATCATCCGGCCCGGCCCAATCGCATCAAATAAAAAGTCTTTGCAAAAAACTTGATAAAAATATTCCAAATGCCTTGATGACGAACATGGAGAGCAAGGGACTGATTATTAAAAAAAGAGAACTTAAAAGCCGTGTTACAAAAGCGAAAAAAGAACACTATATCCGGTTGACCCAATGCGATATCCCTTCAGATAAATTCTCCGAATCCAAAAAAAAAATAATCAATGCCATAAAAGAAAAAGGGGAAATTTCTACAAAAGCATTAAAACATCTTGTTCCGACTGCTCCGAAATTAATCAAATCCCTGGAAAGTTCAGGATATATTTCAATCTTTCAAAAACAGGTTTACCGGGACCCGTTTGGCGATTCCGTAGTACCTGATACCCCTTTACCACTGACCGAAGAACAAACAGAGGTTGTTTCAAAACTCTCATCTTTCCTCGGCAAAGGATTTACAACCTTT
>JAFDHS010000352.1 GCA_019308655.1 Deltaproteobacteria bacterium | reverse complement strand
GCTTGTACCTGTCTGTAAATTGTGTATAAGTTCCAGATTCCGGCAGCTTACTTCGTCAATTAAAAGGTAGTTGCTTAAGCTGTAAGTTTCAATTCCGGTAAGGTGTTCAATTTTTTGTTTCTGTGTCTCCTGAACATAAAACAGGAGGGCCCCTGCAGCGCAAAGAGCAGCTTTTAAATTTTCACATCCAAAGCCCTCAAGGCTGCGGGTTTTGAATTGCTCAACAAGTCTTTCCCGTCCCGTTTTATGATTAAACGTGCTCTCCTCTAAAAAAGTGACTGATTTTTCCGGAGCAAAAAAAGGCGTTTGTTTTGAAGTTTCCGGAAGGATTATTTCACTGGGAGATACGCGAAGGCATTCATCGATAACCGTACTTAAATCTTTTGATTCAGCAACCCGAAAGGTTCCTGTAGAGATATCCAGGCAGGAGAGTGCCGCCCGGTTGTCACTATGGTACAGGGCCAAAACAAAATTATTGGATTTTTCATCCAATAATTCATCATTGATAACCATGCCCGGGGTTACGACTCGAACCACATCTCTTTTTACCAGACCTTTTGCCGTTGCGGCGTCTTCTATCTGTTCACATATCGCGACCTTGTAGCCTTTTTTTATAAGCCGTCCGATATACACGTCTATGGCCCGAACCGGTATGCCGCACATGGGAATAGACGATTCATCCTTTTTGTTTCGGGCGGTTAAAGTAATTTCAAGTATCTTGGATGCAACCTTTGCATCCTCAAAGAACATTTCATAAAAATCTCCCATACGGTAAAAGAGGATCGAATCGTTGTACTTTTCCTTAATGGATAAGTACTGTTTTACCATGGGAGTTATCTTGGGTTGAGTCATTATTCAAGCGTGAAGTGAGTAAAGTGATCTAAAATTGAAAAATTCTATCGATTTTTTCTTGGTGTCTTAGTGGCTGAGTAACTACAAGGTCTATGAAGAAACACTGCTTTCGTTTATAGTTTGAGAGCTTTGTTCATTTGCAGGCTGCTGCTGATCGGCGGAAATTCTTTTTTGTAATGATGCCAGTTCACTTTCAAGTGACGCTATCTTTTTGTTGTATGATTCGGTTTTATCATTATATGTTGCCACTTGGGTATTTAAGTATTTAATCGTTTTTTTGGCTTTGAACCGTTCCAGGAGAGTTGAAAAATAGGATAGAAGCAACCCCGTCAGTAAACAACCCAGAAAAAGGGCGCCATTATATATTTCCGGTGAATGATATTGTCTTATCATCAGATCGATATCAAAAATCTGCTTTTCGAGAAAAAAAACTTTATTTTGAAACAAAACAAGTCCGATAAATCCTGAAATGATCACCCAAATGATGATCCTTACCTTTTGCATAAGTCTTCTCCCTTGTTAAAAATATGGATTAACTTACCCTTTCTTTTTTTAAAACTCAACTCTTTTTCCCGGTAAGGGACTCGGCACAAATAAAGTGTCTCAGATAGCGCTCATGTTCAGGTTAGATTTATTCAATCTGAAATCTAATCGCCACAGGAATAGTCGTTCTATTTCGAGGACGATTTGATTGAGGATCGGATAAAGATGGCCTGAAGAGGAGATGCTAAATGGGATAGTTTATTTTTTCTGAGCCCCTAAGGGTACCAGGTCAATTTCTCCCCACAATCCGATTTTATCTCCCATAATCACCACGAGTCCTGTAACGCCTTTGATCCTTTTACCAAAATCTATCGCATTTTTTATGTCTGATTTTGATTTTACACGATTCCCGATAGACGTTGCGGCTGCATCGGCAAGTGCGCAGGATTCTGATATGACCGATACGGCGTCGGCTTTGCCCAGACTCAAAGAGTGTCCGATTGTGCCTGATGAAGTGCAAATGGAGACAGGGTTGTTTTCGGAATCAATACGCAGGCCGATGTTCATGCTCAAGGGAGATTTGCCTGCATAGATGCCCACCGTAAAAGGCCCATTGAGTTTTATAAAAAGATCCCCCCCGTTTTCAACAATAACTTCGTTTGATCCATCCGGGTGAGCCATCAGAGCGGTACCGACATATTCCGCCATCGCACCTGCTACGGATGCCATGGGACCTACGTCCGACTTTGCGCCGGCGGTTACCATATCCTGAATTATCAGAGGTGCCGGGCCGTTTATGGGCCAGGGCATGAGTGTCGTTGCAAATTCAGGGAATCTCTGGATGTAAGATTCGATGTATCCTCTGTATTGAAGTACAAGTTCTCTTGTTATCTTATGGAGCGGTTTTACCGCATGGACAAGCAGCATGGACAAGCAGATCCGTCTCTTTTACAACGACACGGAAGGCGGTCAGGCCTTCTTTGTGTACAAAATTTCGGTAGTCACGTTTTTGATACATGGAATTTGAACAATTTAAAAAAGTTTGAAGTGATCTAAAGTGAGCTAAAGTGCCTAAAGTTGAGGCATCCTGTCAATTTTATATATAAAAAAGACGGAGCGAAGCGACTCATTAACTTTAGCTCACTTCAAACTTTAGATCACTTTAGCTCACTTAAAATTTTTCCCGCCGGGCACTGGCTCAAGAAATACCGATCCGTCATTCCTGCTATAAAATCTCTTACTATCTCTTCGTCGCTGTGTCCTTCGATAT
>JAFDHS010000351.1 GCA_019308655.1 Deltaproteobacteria bacterium | reverse complement strand
CCGGCATAGCGAGTTTTTATCCAGTCGTGTTCCTCGGAATAGGGCTGGTCATCCTCCGCTACGGCATGAGCCTGGGGATCATAACCAAATGTAAAATTGAAGGTTTGCTGTTGCGTTTCCTGGATTTCCCGGGCCTCCCTGCGAATTTCCGCCACTTGCTTTGCTTTGTTTCCGGGAATACGGCCAGGGTCATTTGCATGAATTTCACGCTGTTTTCGATGGCTTTTGCCCTCGGATGGAGAGTAACCCTGAACAAGTCCTTTAAGGCCAAAATACTTTTTTGTGTCCAGATAATTGTCTATTGTTTGGCGACTCATTTCCAGAGCCGAAGCCAGACGGGACTTCATGGCACCAAGTTCAACCGCCTCTACGATAAATATCCGTCTGGCGATCTTGTCCGAAAGCACGACTTTTTTTATCAGGATATCACGCCGGTATAAATAAGCACTACGTGGATAGTTCCTTCTTATCTCGATAAATATCCCATTGCCCAAGGCAATTTTATTATCATCCTTGTCATTTGGGTTAGAAAATAATGTTTGTTGTGCACCCATAAAAATCCTCTCTAAAATAGTTCAAAAAAAGATTAGCACAATATGAGCGTAAACGCCATGAAAAAGACATCTCTTTATAAATAATTTAATTTTTAGTAAGTGGTTGTAGTTTCATTATGTCCAATTTTTATACAGTTTCTTGTAATCAAAGATGTTTTGCGATTATTTTGCTTCACAACTTTCGAGGTCTGAAATCATAGTTGTTGAAGGAAAAGATGATTACCTAGTGTTTATTGATCTTCTCAAATAATGCAAGGAAAAACTTCCCAAGCCGATCAGCGGCCTTGAGAGGATCTATTCGTTAAAGCGGTTGGCGGAGTAAATGGACTTCATAATCTTCTGGCAATTTACCCGAAAACCAAGACTTGTTATGATGCCTCTGTCCGCTTGATAGTCAATTCCAACTTTATGCCATTAAATTTATAAATGCTCCTTGACTTAGAATATATATATGCATAAAGTATGTATATGGAAACCGAATGGGATCAAAATAAATCGAGGTTAAATTTTCTCAAACATTCCGTATTATTTTCCGACGCTGAATCCGTATTATATGATCCCTATGCTTTAACACTTGAGGACGAATCGGCAGAGGGTGAACAACGTCATATTACCATTGGAATGGATTCTTTAGGTCGTATTTTAGTTGTTGTTTTTACTTATCGGGGAGAAAAAATTCGACTTATCTCTGCACGTCGCGCCACTAAAAAAGAAAGGAAAGCGTATGAAGCAGGAATATGATTTTCGAAATGCCAAAAGAGGGGCTGTGATCCCGCAGAAAGGAAAAACAAGGATCACTATTTATATTGATGATGATATTATTAATGAATTTCGAAATCGTGCTGAAATGGCAGGAAAAGGATACCAAACGATTATAAATGACGCACTACGTGAGTACATTGGTAAATCAAAAAGCACACTTGATGAAGATACTTTGAGAAGAGTAATTCGTGAAGAGTTGAAAGCTGTTTAAACGGCATTGAACATATGCCCCGTTCTGTTTGTATTGCTTTCGCCCTTGTCTATTGCCTACGGGAATCTATACGGGATACTAAATGGGGACAGGAGAATAATTATTGTGTGCAGCGGTTCCGATATCGTACCCGCTACTTTACCGATTCAGGGATTATCGGAACCAAAGCATTTGTTTCAAAAAACTATCAGCGGTTCAAGGATATTTATTATACCCAAAAGGAAAAACTGCCCAAGCCGATCAGCGGCCTTGAGGGGATCTATTCGTTAAAGCGGTTGGCGGAGTAAATTTTATCATAATTTTCCCCCCAGCTTTTGGAATTGTTCCGGCCGAAAAGACAGAGAGGTCTTTCCCTATAAGATCGTGAACTTTCAATAGTTGGCCTGCAGTACCTACCCTACCCTTTTGAACCATAGCCTTTGTTATGTTGTACTGACTCACCCGGAGAATAGGTTTCGGATGGGTTTTCTCTCAGTCAGATCAGAGGGTTTGCACTCCGGCTTCCTTCAGACGACCTCTCACAATTCCGCTCTTGCCTTCGGATAGTACTTTTGCTAATCA
>JAFDHS010000350.1 GCA_019308655.1 Deltaproteobacteria bacterium | reverse complement strand
AAAGGATAGAATGATCCTGAAGACATATTTTGTAGAAATCATATGTTGAAGATCCCAGGGATGTATTTTTTCGCTGACCGACATAACGAATAACCTGGGCGAAAGGACCATCAACGATTTCAGATCTGCATAGATCAACTTCAGTTTTGATATCATACTTAAGGCGCAGCCATTGATTCACCGACATCTTGTAAAAGTTACTGACAACTTCTTCGGCCATCGCCACAGCATTATTGACGACTTTGATCTCTTCCGGGGTGAATTTTTGCAGTTTCTCCATTTGTTTAAGGCTTGACCGGCTTAATGGCTCTAAACTTTTGAACTTATCAAAAAGGTCTTCAAAAAACTATAGACAAATAATTACAAATAATGGTATGAATTTTTTATGAATCTAAATAATCAAGATTGGAGGTGATCTGTTGGGCAGTGTAGTTAAAAAACGAAGGAAAAAAATGCGAAAGCATAAACATAGAAAGCTTTTGGCTCGTACACGGCATCAGAGAAGAAAAGGCAAATAATGACACCTCCGGTTCCGAAAAAAAAAGCGCCAGGTTTTATATGGCGCTTTTTTGATTTTTTATTATTTATCGGAATAGCTTTTCAGATATTTTAAAAATTCCGAATTGGTTGAGAAGACGACGGAACTCTTCTCACCCAATGCCGTATCGTATATTTCAAGGGTTTTGGTGAATGAATAAAAGTCAGGGTCAACGCCGTAGGCTTGAGCATATATCGTTGTCGCTCTGGCATCGGCTTTCCCCTTGATCTCCTGAGCTATTTTGTAAGCCCCTGAGGTTATCTCCTTCAAATCCCGCTCTTTGTCACCTTTAATTCTGCGCGCTTCACCACTACCCTCTGAACGAAATTTTTCAGCTATCTGCTTGCGCTCGGCAATCATCCGTCCATAGACCGATTCCCTTACTTCTTCTTTATAATTAATACGTTTGATCTTGACGTCTATCAATTCAATACCGAACTGGGCCAGTTTAGGCTGTGCCTGTTTCATGATCTCGGACGTTATTTCCTGTCTGCCTTTTTCAATCGTGTATAAGGCCTCATGATCCTTTTTTGCCTCTTCTATGCCTGCTTCATCAAAGATGTCCAGTTCCCTGTTGCTCTTGCGCACGGCCTCGATCAAGCTGTTTGAAGTGATAAGATTTCTTACCGCAGGATCGATGATATCGTCGAGACGTCCCAAAGCACTTATCATATTACTTACCGTCTGAAAAAATTTAACAGGATCGACTATTTTCCACCGTGCAAACGTATCAACCCATATATAGGTTTTTTCTAAAGTGGGTATCTGGCCGGGGTCGCCGTCCCATTCCTGAATATTCTTGGGAAAATAGTTAGCGGACTGGATAAAAGGCACCTTAAAATTGATACCCGGTTCCACCTTGGGCTCGCCCACTACTCTCCCGAATTGAGTGACAACCACCTGCTCTGTCTCATCAATGATATACGCAGATGAATAGAGCAAAAAAAGAGCGACAGCTCCAACAATTAAAATTAAACTTAAACCTTTAGATTTCATTTTTTCCGTACCGTTTTAATTTAACTGTTTGGTTTTACAAGATTAAGAAAAGGTAAAACATTCTTCTGATCCTCGTCAATAATGTATTTTTGGCCCAATTTAGGGTAAAGCTCCTTGATCATCTCAAGGTAAAGCCGCCTTTTGGTAACATCTTTGGCCTTGGCATACTCTTTATAAACGGATAAAAATCTTGAAGCATCACCCTCGGCTCTGTTGACCCTGTCTAAGGCATAACCTTCTGCGGCCTTTATGGTTCGGTCCGCCTGTCCCCTGGCTTCGGGGATCGCCTTGTTATATTCTTCTCTTGCCTGATAAATCATTCTTTCCTTTTCCTGGACGGACTGATTGACCTCGTTAAATGAAGGCTGAACAGCTTCCGGGACATTGGTTTTTTTCATCTCGATGGTAATCACCTGGATACCGGTTTCCGCCAAGTCCAACTCTTTCTGTAGTATTTCCCTGGCCTCAACGGCTATCTCTTCCCGCTTGCTTATGACTTCATTAATGCTCCTGTCTCCCACAACAAGTCTCATGGAAGCCTCGGACATATCGCGAAGGAG
>JAFDHS010000349.1 GCA_019308655.1 Deltaproteobacteria bacterium | reverse complement strand
CACGAATTCTGCGATATGCCACTGCCGGGTTTTAGCCTGGTGGGAAGGTGCAGATATTAGGTTTATCCGAGAGCCAGAAGACCTGCCGTAATAGTATAGCCATTTCTCTGCGGATCAACAGGGATTATGGGAAAAAGATAAGGGCCGAATAAACTGGGTACAGCCCTTCAGGCAAAAACTGCTTGAAGGGCTTTTTTTATTTGGGGCCTTTAACTTCTATACTCCATCTGCGGGACCACAACGTAACGCAAAAGGAGGTATAATAAATGAAAACCGGTATTATTGTTTATCTTTCGGACAGTGAATCTGAAAAATGCAAGGCAGATCCTGAAAAAACATTAAAGAAAATGCTGACGGAAGCAGACAGGGTAGAGGTCATAACAGCGACATCAGGCCATTTTAATATCCTGGATGCATGGCTGGATCTTACCATTAAAGGGATGCAGCGTATCTTTTGCAGGGTAGCACAATGTACCGATACCGGAGATCTCGAATTAACCGACCGTATTCTCAGGTTATGCGGCTAAACGTAGTACGATTTTATGATTTTTGTTGGAATGCTTTTTAAACGAAAAACCATTAATTGTTCACAACGTAATGAATCTTAGAGAGCTTATGCGGCAGAAAATGATCGGGCCGTATAAGCTCTTTATTTTTGTGGGAAAGGTTCCCAGAGTATAAATCAAATCAAATTATTGGAGGTTTTATGACAAAGAAAAGATTTCTGACCACACTTGTATTATTTCTGGCCGTCAGTTTTATTGGGGTAACAAACACGGCCCAGGCCGGACACCATATGAAACCGGTAAAAAAAGGAATACTTTTGGTTGCCTTTGGTTCCAGTATGCCGGAAGCTCAGGTTTCTTTTGACAATATGGACAAAGCCGTAAAGGCAGCATTTCCTGGTGTGCCTGTAAGATGGGCGTACACCTCCCGGATTATTCGTCACAAAATTGCCAAGGAAGGTAAATATGTAGATTCGACAGCGGTTGCTTTGGCAAGGATGCTGGATGACAATTTTACCCATGTTGCCGTACAGTCACTTCATACCATCCCGGGTGAAGAATACGATGATCTGATCAACATCGTTAATGCCTTTAAAGCAATAAACGGCGGGTTCGAAAAAGTGATTGTCGGAAGACCGTTACTCGGAAGTATGGAAGATATGAACGATGTTGTTGATGCGGTTATTGCGAATATTCCCAAAGAGAGAAAAAAGAAAGAGGCCGTTGTTTTCATGGGTCATGGAACTCCACACGCAAGCAATACGGCATATGCGGCCATGATGTTTCATTTGCAGCGTAAAGACCTGAATATTTTTGTCGGGACAGTGGAAGGGTCTCCAACCATTGATGATATTAAGGCGATGCTCAAGGAAAAAGGGATTAAAAAGACGTACCTGATTCCCTTTATGTCCGTTGCCGGTGACCATGCCCGTAACGATATGGCCGGAGACGAAGAAGATTCATGGAAGTCGATTCTTACCCAAGCGGGTATTGAATGCGTTCCTGTTTTAAAGGGGACGGCAGAGTACGCCAATATGGTAAACTTATGGACAGCGCATCTTAAACAGGCCTTTGCTCATTTCAAGTAGCAGGTAAATAAAAAAACCTGTACCTCTTTTGGGAGCGGGGTGTTCATCAGCAATTCTAATTTTGCTAAATAAATATCTTGTAGGTTGGATTAAGCGATAGCGAAACCTAACAAATTGGGTCAAATTCGCCGCCTAATAGTTGGGTTTCGTTCCTCAACCCAACCTACAAAATATCAAAATCAGCATTGCTGCTTGTTAAGAAAAAAAGTTTACACTATTTATACTCCATGTTATTTGGTTTTAAGTTTTGAAAAAATAGGAGGTTGCCATCAAAGGACTGGTTATAGCAGGGACAAACAGCGGGTGCGGTAAAACCACGATGACCCTTGCCCTTATGGCATCCCTTGCCAAACGTGGTCTTTGCATTTCGCCATTCAAGGTGGGGCCTGATTTTATCGATCCCGGACATCACACCAGAATAACGGGCGTAACCAGCAGAAATCTGGATGGGTGGATGCTTTCCCAAGACTATAACCTGAGGCTCTTTGAAAAGCATTCGG
>JAFDHS010000015.1 GCA_019308655.1 Deltaproteobacteria bacterium | reverse complement strand
ATTGTCTTTGATCTTTCGCTTGACTACCTTCTCAACATTGTCGATATCTTTGATATTTATGACCATATTGACGCTCTTGTTAAAGGTCACCATATTGTCCATGCTACGAAAACCATGGCTTATCAATACCACAAAGATATTACGTCGAATCGACATGTTAAGGCGCTCAAGATATATCAATACCCCATTTGAGTGAGGATTCATATCGTCAAATTTCTCATTCACCAGAACCATATCATAGACATGATACCGCATATTTTTTAAGGCATCCCTGGTATTTTCAACCGCGTTGATATGATATTCCATTACCTCAAGGGCATTGACCAGTTTTTGCCTTGCAGAAGGATCTGACTCACAAACAAGGGCTGTTTTACCTTCTTTTGCATCAAAATCAAAAATATTGTCGAAAACATCATCGGTTTGTGAACCGGTGTCATGATAATCGGTTGAATCTTTTTTTATATTTTTTACAATGTCATCTGTTTTCTGATTTAAACTGACAGATATCCTGTTCTTACATTTGGTACACTGAAATATTGCGGTCTTTCCTGCAGGAATCTTTTCATCCGGAATTCTGAACATGCTTTGACATTTATCACAGGTAATATCCATATGAACGATACCATGCCTCCTGCTTACGAATGGATAAAAACAAACTTCTAACTACAAGTTTGTTCCATAGTTAAGATCGACTTCAAGGTTTTCAATATCAGTGGTCTTTTCTCCCCTTGAAGCCTTTACCGAATCAATCTTTCGGCCCACAAAGCCCTTGTGAGAAGCATATGCCATGGCAGTCTCCTCGGTAATAAGTCCATGATCATACAAATCAATAATATAATCATCAAATGTTGTCATTCCGAATGGTTTGCCGGCCTGCATGATTTCATAATAAGTTTTCCCCTCGGATTCACCATGAAGAATTACCTCTTTAACCCTTAAACTTGTACCCAGTATCTCAAAAGCCGCTACTCGCCCTTGTCCTATTTTCGGAAGAAGCCTTTGACAGATTATCCACCGGACAGTGTCGGCAAGACGAATCCGGACCTGATTTTCTTCTTCAGTACTAAACATACCGAGAATACGGTTAATAGTCTGACCGGCATCGACCGTATGCAGCGTCGACAAAACAAGGTGGCCTGTCTCCGCAGCTGTTAAGGCGATCTCCAAACTCTCCCGGTCCCGTATTTCACCTACGAGTATAACCTTTGGGGCCTGTCTGAGAGCAGATCTCAAACCATTGGCAAATGAATCAAAATCGGTTCCAAGCTCTCTCTGATTGAACGTTGCTTTTTTATGGGGATGCTGATATTCAATGGGATCTTCAAGGGTTACAACATGTACGGACTTTTCATTGTTGATCTCGTCTAAAACCGCGGCAAGAGAGGTTGATTTTCCTGACCCGGTGGCACCGGTTACAAAAACAATACCGTTTTTTTCCTGGGCAATTCCGTAAAAAACCTCGGGAAGATTCAAATCCCTGATTGTAGGTATTTTTGACTCAAGTTTTCTCAATACGATGGAGTAATTACCGCTTTGGGAAAAGATGTTAACCCTGAAGCGCGTCTTTCCCGCCAAACTGTAAGATAAGTCGCAGGAGCCTTCGGAAATAAGCTTATCCGTCAAACGGCGGTCCTGGTTAATAAGGTTCAGGGCCATAATTTCAGTCTGAAACGGTGTCAGATTATTAAAATCGGGCTGCATTTCAACACCGATGAGTTCTCCGGAGCTTTCTACCTGCAAAGGTTTCCCGACCGTCAGGTTAAGATCTGACACATTACTATGAGAATCGAGCATTCTTGTCAGTATATTATCAATTTCCTGTTTTCTCATTTCATTTTTCCTCAAACCGCGCCATCACGCATCGGTAAAGTCCGCAGGCGGAGATTTCAGCAGCGGCCTGAACCTGGCTTTGTCATTCGCCTTGGCATAGGCTTCGTCTGCGGCTATCCAGCCTTTATTGTAAAGATCCATAATAGCGTCATCCAAAAGAATCATACCGTATTTTTTACCGGTCTGAATCGATGAAGGAATCTGGTGAGTTTTCCCTTCTCTTATAAGATTCCGAACCGCCGGCGTAGCAATCAATATTTCAAGTGCGGCGCAACGTGCCTTCTTATCAATCCTTTTAAACAGTACCTGAGCAACTACGGCCCTGAGCCCGTCAGACAGAGTGGAGCGAATCTGGGCCTGCTCACTTGACGGAAAAACCTCTATAACACGATCAACGGTTTTAGGGGCACTGGATGTATGCAGCGTACCAAAAACAAGGTGACCGGTCGAGGCGGCTTCAATGGCAAGCGATATGGTCTCCAAATCTCTCATTTCACCCACCAGAATAATGTCCGGGTCCTCGCGGAGTGCGCCGCGCAGTGCAGAACTGAAAGATCGGGTATGCAGACCGACTTCACGATGATTAACGATACAACTCTGACTCTTGTGAACAAATTCAATCGGATCTTCAACCGTTATAATATGATCCTTACGCATACGGTTTGCGACATCAATTATTGCCGCAAGAGTGGTTGATTTACCACTTCCCGTAGGTCCTGTAACAAGAACCAGGCCCCTTGGAAGTAAGGCCAGTTTGGATATGACAGGAGGAAGACCCAGTTGTTCGGCTGTCATAATTTCACTGGGAATTTGCCTGAAAACCGCACCCACACCATTTTTCTGCATGAAAAAATTTGCACGATATCTGGCCAAATCCGGTATTTCGTAACCGAAATCAACATCTCCCGTCTCCTCGAAAACCTTGATTTTATCTTCAGGCGTGATTTCATAGAGCATTTTTCGCAGATCGTCATTATTCAAAATCTTGTATTTGACTCTTTCCATCTCGCCCCTTATTCGGAGTACAGGGGGTTGTCCGGAAACAAGATGAAGGTCCGAAGCACCTTGATCGTTCATTAATTTAAAAAAAGCATCTATTTTTGCCATGGGGCTCTCCAGGATAAGAAATACTTAAGTTATTCATTAATTATGTTCAGATTTGTTTGATCCGAAATTGTAAAACCGCAGGAATAGTGAACCGTTTTGAGGATGTTACGATTGAGGATCGGACAAAGACGGATTTAAGCTGAGATAAAATCGGGTTCAATTGACTGGGCTTGCATTCCTAACGTGACAGCTCCCCCACCTTCACAAGGCTTTTTTAGACTTTTTAAATAATTTTACCTTGGCCTCGGAATCATCAATTCTTTTTGCATTCTCGTTTCCTAAATCAAGAAGTTTTGTATGAGAATCAATGACGGAACGGATCTGAAGTTCTATTTGCAGTCGCTGCCGCTTGAGTTCCGCTATATCTTCGTGCAGTTGAGCCAGTCTGTTGTGTGCACCATTTAAGATTCTTTCCGCTTTAACTTCCGCCTCGGCAATGACCAGCTCGGCTGATTTTTTAGCGTTGGTCTTCATCTCATCGAGAACTTTTTGTGAATTCAGCATTACACGCTTAAATGTCTCTTCACGTTTTTTGTATCCCTGGCTTTCAAGCTTTAGTCTGCCGATTTTTTCTTTCAATTTGCCGTTTTCAACTATCAATGTTTGCACGGTATCGGCAATCTCTTCAAGAAATATATCCACTTCCCGAACATCAAAACCTCTGAATCTGGTTTTAAACTGCTGCTGTTTAATATCAAGGGGTGTAATTTTCATCATCGTTACTCCCTCTCTCTAAAGGTTAAGACAACTGTGCAGCCAGGATCATAAGACTATCCACAACAAACTTTCGTAAAAAAATAATCGCCAGAAATACGATAATCGGCGCAAAATCAATACCACCGAAGTCTATTGGAATTTTTTCACGTACGCGATAAAGAACAGGTTCGGTAACATTATGGATGAAGCGGACAATGGGATTATAGGGGTCGGGGTTCACCCAGGAGAGAACGGCCCGTGCGACAATGAGCCACATAAAAAAAATCAAAACATAATTAAGAACTAAGGCAACGGCCTGCAAAAAATTGGCAAGTAAAAACATAGAAACCAAGACCCTCTCATTTTATTTTTTATACCGGATTAAGGGACCCGGCAAAAAATAAATCCGACCCGAACAGTCTTCTGAACAATTTATTTTTTCCAAATCCCTAAAAAATCTATAATATTAATAAAATTAAATTATCTTTAAAAGATAATCAAGGTTTTTCATTCAAAATACGGTTATCCGGCTGATGCCCAAAACACCAGCCCTGTTTTCGCCGGGAATGTCGGGAGAATTTAAAAATAACTCGTCCCGTCCCAACAATGGGTACACAATTTATGCTTTGGTAAACCGACAGCCGCGACAAGATCTTCCATTTTTTGATATCCTAAGGAAGCAAGCTTTAACTTTTGCCTTATATAATCAACCATTGCCAGGTTTTTTTCCGAACCGGCCGAGGCATATTCGTCCAGGAACTTATCATCTCCGCCTTCCAGTTTTTTTATCGCTTTTCGTCCAATAAGATCCAGAGTTGATCGTGATGTGGAAAAATTAAGAAACTCACAAGGGAAAATAAGGGTCGGACATGCGGCCCGCATATGAACTTCAAGGGCCCCGTCATCGTATAATATTCCAATATTATCCTGCAACTGGGTTCCCCTGACAATAGAGTCTTCACAAAAAAGAATTTTTTTACCCTTTATAAGGGATTTATTGGGAATCAGTTTCATTTTTGCTACAAGATCCCGGGTACTTTGATCTTGAGGCATAAAACTTCTTGGCCAGGTTGGCGTATATTTAACAAAAGATCTCCGGTATGGAATTCTTTTTGTATTGGCATAGCCCAAAGCATGCCCTATTCCCGAGTCCGGAATACCTGAAACATAATCGACCTTAACGTCATCGTTTCGGGCAAGAGCAGCACCGCAATTATATCGTACATTCTCTACGTTAATCCCTTCATAAGTCGATGCAGGATAACCATAATAAACCCATAAAAAAGCGCAAATCTGCATTTTTTTTCCGGGTTTTTTCCTTTGTTCATATCCGTCTTCCGTCATAAAAACAATTTCGCCGGGAGCAATATATTTTTCGATCTCAAAACCAAGATTGAAAAATGCACATGTCTCTGAGGATGCTGCATAAGCGCCGTCTTTTTTTCCAATAATAATAGGCGTTCTCCCTAATCTGTCCCTTGCCGCATAAATCCCCTTTTCGGTAAGCAGCAACATGGAGCATGAGCCCTTAATCAATTCCTGGGCATGCCGTATCCCTTCTTCATAAGAGTCTTCACCGCAGATTAACATGGCAACCAATTCCGTCGGGCTTAAATCTCCCCCGCTTGTTTCGGAGAAGTGTTTTTTCCCGGCAAGCGCTTGATCGGAAAGCGCTTTCATGTTGTTTATCTTCCCAACAGTAACGATCCCGAATTTTCCCAGATGGGAAGCGATAATAAGGGGTTGGGCATCATAGTCACTGATGATTCCAATACCCTTAGTGCCGCCTTTAAATTTATAAAGATCGGGTTCAAGCTTGGTCCTGAAATAATTATTTTCAAGATTATGAATGGATCTTGAAAATCCTTTGGAACCATGTACCGCAAGCCCCCCTAGTTTGGTTCCCAGATGAGAAAGATAATCCGTTCCGTAAAACAGGTCCTTAACACAATCCTCTTTAGAAACGGTTCCAAAAAATCCGCCCATAAACAATCTCCTCTTGTTTCTTGTTATCTGAATTTACTTTCCGTGCGTTCCTGACGGCTACATGTCTGATTTAAAAAAATGTTCCGTTTCGGTAATTGAGCCGGGCTTTTGGGTAAATTCCGTGGGCACCGTCCCTTCCTTGAAACACTCAAATATGGTTTTTTCAGACTCGGGTATGGCCAAAAGCCCGGTTTCAGCGTCAACCTTTGAAAAAACAACGTCTTCCGGCACCTGAAAAGTTCTGACAGGTTTATCGGCAAGGGCTTTTTTCATAAAGCCGAGCCATATGGGAGCTGCCGCTCTGGAACCTGTTTCCCCTTTCCCAAGGGATTGTTCATCATCATACCCTACCCATGTTCCCGTTATGTACCGGGGGGTATACCCGACAAACCATGCATCGAAAAGATCATTGGTCGTTCCGGTTTTACCGGCGACCGGCCGGTTCAATGCTTTGGCCCTCCAACCCGTCCCATTTTTCACTACACTTTCAAGAAGACTGGTCATTATATATGCCGTACTCTCTTCGATCACCTGCCTGGGTTCGGGATTATTCTCTTCGATTATCCTTCCGTTTCTATCAACGATTTTTGTAATAAAAATCGGTTCCACAATATAACCCAGGTTGGCGAATACGGAATAAGCCTTAACGATTTCAAGCAAAGAGACCCCTGATGATCCAAGGGCAATTGAAAGGTCTCTGCTCAGTCCGGAAGTTATACCCAGTTTCCCGGCATATGCAATGGCATAATCAATACCGATGTCTTGTAAAATTTTTATCGTTACGATATTGCGCGAGTGGATGAGGCCATTACGTAATAGTGTGGGACCAAAAAATTTTTTCTTATAGTTCTTCGGCTTCCAGACAAAATCATTTTCTCCACCCTTAAAAGTAATGGCGGAATCCATAATGACGGTTGTCGGAGTATAGCCTTTATCAAGGGCTGCAGCATATATGAGCGGTTTGAAAGCCGAACCCGGCTGCCGCCTCGACTGAACAGCTCTGTTGAACTGGCTGTATCTGAAATCCCGTCCTCCCACCATGGCCTTCACCCGGCCGGTTCCAATCTCACTGCAGAGCAGAGCGGCCTGAAGTTTTGGCGTTTGGTCCGGTTCGCGCTGAATCTCTTCTGAAAAAGAGGGGATTTCTTCCGATAAAAGATGTTTGACAGGACCTCGATAGCCCTGACGTTTATCAAGAGCCCTTAATCCTTTTTCGACTTCATCCCGTGCAGCCTTCTGCATATCAATATTTACAGCAGTGTAAACCTTCAGGCCATCCTTATACAAAGCATCCCGGCCATATTTTTCTTCTACATAACGCCTGACATATTCCGTATAGTAAGGGGCCTTCTCCATATACAAGTTCTGTCTGGGTTTTATATCAAGCTGGGTATTCATGGCTTCCCTGGCTTGAAAATCGGTTATATACCCTTCCGCAACCATACGGTTCAAAACATATATCCGGCGCTCCTTTGCTCTTTCAGGATATTTGAAAGGAGAATACCTGCTGGGAGCCTGAGGCAGTCCGGCCAAAAGGGCACATTCTGCAAGAGTCAAATCCTTTACCGATTTCCCGAAACAATTTTCGGCAGCAGCTTCAACACCGTATGCACCGTGTCCCAGATAGATCTGGTTCAAATACAGATAGAGAATCTCATCTTTTGAGAACTTCTTGTCAATACGGTAGGCAAGCAGAGCCTCTTTTATTTTTCGTTTGTAACTTCTCTCGGGTGTCAGAAAAAAAGACTTTGTGACCTGCTGGGTAATCGTACTGCCGCCCTGGACAATGGCTCCGGCTTGGATATTTTTGAAAAAAGCTCTGACAATGCTGAAAAAATCCACACCATCGTGTTTATAAAATCTTGAATCCTCTGCAGCAATAAAAGCTTGGATCAGCATTTCCGGCATATCGGCAAAGGGAACCAGGATTCTCCGTTCTTTAGAAAATTCGGCGATTTTTATGTTGTCGTCTGCGTAAAAAGTGGTGATCAGCGGAGGAGAGTAATCTGAAAGGGAAGAAATTTTGGGAAAACCCTTTGAAAAGTAGAAATAAAACCCGACAAGTCCAATCACACCGGTGATTATCATTAAAACAACCAACCTGAAGGACCATCCAAGAATTTTAGAAAAGTATTTTTTTTCTTTGCACTGGGTACGTTTTTTTAATATTTGAGATTGATTATCACTGGACATAGTTAAAATCGCCTTGACCTTTTTCTACTTGACCCTCTATAATTTGATAAAACCTGGCAGCCGGGATTCAAAGCCTGAAAAAATAAAACGCCTGGAAAAATCGCCACCTTGTTCCATGCGCTGTTTTTGCTATCAAATATTGAATTTTTAAGCAAGAAACTTGATTAATTATGCCTATAGATAACGTTTTTGTGTCAGAAAATCAATGAAGCATAAGGGAAAAGAGAATCCGCCCCATTAAGGAGGTTAACAATGCCGAAGATATCCCCTTTTCAAAAATATGTTGATCAGTATGATGCATGGTTTACGGAAAATCCCCGGGTTTATGAAGCTGAACTTAGAGCCGTCCAATCAGTTTTTCCGGGAAAGGGCATGTCCGTGGAGATCGGCGTAGGAACAGGCCGGTTTGCCGGACCCCTGAACATTAAAATAGGTGTAGAACCTTCACATCGGATGGCAAGTATGGCTCAAAAAAGAGGCATTCAGGTTTTAAAAGGAAAAGCCGAGAAACTTCCCCTTGCCGATTGCAGGTTTGACACGGCGATGATGGTGACAATCATTTGTTTTCTGGACGATATCAGCAAAGCTTTTCAGGAAGCGTATCGGATTCTATCAAAAGAAGGAGTCCTCATTGTTGCTTTAATTGATCGTAACAGTCCATTGGGACAAATTTATTTGGAGCACAAAAACGAGAATGTATTCTATAGATATGCCACTTTTTTTTCCGTTGACGAAGTTGTAGACATTATGACTCAATCCGGTTTTAAAGATTTTTCTTTTCAACAAACGATTTTCCGGAGTTTATCCGAAACCGATGAAAAAGAACCTGTTGAACAAGGATATGGTAAAGGCGCTTTTGTGGTCATAAAGGCTAAAAAAAACTAGGAATGGGGGAGAATGAAGAAAAGATGCCAATGGGTCGGCACGGATCCCATGTACATCGCCTATCATGATTTTGAATGGGGAACGCCGGTGCATGAAGATCAAAAATTGTTTGAGTTTATCACCCTGGAAGGGGCCCAGGCAGGATTAAGCTGGCTGACCATTTTGAAAAAACGCCAAAACTACAGACAAGCCTTTGATGGCTTTGATCCCCAAAAAATAGCGAAATACAACGCCGATAAAATAGAAGACCTCCTTTCAGACCAAGGGATTGTCCGAAATAGACTCAAAATTAAATCAACCGTGCAAAACGCCAAGGCATTTTTGAAAATTCAGCAGGAATTCGGCAGCTTCGATAACTATATCTGGCGCTTTACAGGCCAAAGGCCGGTAAAAAATGCATGGAAACATATCGATGAAATTCCTTCGAAAACAAAAGATTCCATATCCATGAGCAAAGATTTAAAGCAAAGAGAGTTTAATTTTGTAGGTCCAACGATCTGTTATTCATTTATGCAGGCAATCGGGATGGTCAACGATCATACGATAGATTGCTTTCGCTATCACGAGGTATAAGAATGAAAACGCAAAACAACACGATATTACCAGCGGACACGTGCGCATTAGCTGTTAAAACAAACAATGTGGGTTTTGTTTCAACCCGCCTTGCCGGAACGGACGGTGTTTCCCTGGAGGCGGAAAAATGGGCCAAAGTTTTTGAAAAGCAGGGTTTTACCTGTTTTTATTTTGCCGGCGAGCTCGATACCCCTCCTGATCGTTCATATCTTGTTGAAGAAGCCCACTTTCAGCATCCCGACATCAAAGATATTCACGAAAACAGTTTTGGGGTCAGCCTGCGCGGACGATTCATCACACGAAAAATTTATACCATAAAAAGGAAAATAAAGGACCACCTTTATAAATTCATCGAAAAATTCAATATCGGTTTACTGGTGATTGAAAATGCGGTGACCATTCCGCTCAATATTCCCCTCGGTATCGCCATCACCGAGCTGATATCCGAAGTCGGAATGCCTGCCATAGCCCACCATCATGATTTTTACTGGGAAAGACAAGCTTTTCTGAAAAATGCCGTCCGGGAATATCTGAGTCTGGCCTTTCCGCCTAATCTGCCGACAATCCAGCATGTGGTTATCAACTCCGAGGGTGACAATCAGTTAGGACTTCGAACAGGAATTTCATCAACTTTTATTCCCAACGTAATGGATTTTGAAAATCCGCCGCTTCCTCCGGATGAATATACATATGACATACGACACTCCCTTGGTATCGAAGATGACGAACTGCTTGTTCTACAGCCTACCCGGGTCGTAAAACGTAAAGGAATCGAACATGCCATAGAACTTGTAAACAGGTTGGGACTCAAAGCAAAACTGGTGATCTCCCATGCATCCGGTGATGAAGGATACGCCTATGAACAGCGGGTCAAGGAATATTCAAAACTGCTGAACGTCAATACCCTTTTTGTTTCCAGGATTATCAATGAAGAAAGAGGATATACAAAAGACGGAAAAAAGATATACACCCTTGAGGATATTTACCCTTATGCGGATCTTGTAACCTATCCATCGGACTATGAAGGATTTGGCAATGCTTTTCTGGAAGCGGTCTACTTCCGCAAACCCATAGTGGTAAACACCTATTCGATTTATACAGCGGATATAAAGCCAAAAGGATTCAAAACCATAGAACTTGAGGGGTTTGTAAGCAAAGAGGCGGTTGCCAAAACAAAAAAAATATTAAAAAACCCACAGCTTAAAGAGCAGATGGTCAATCACAATTATAAAATAGCCAAGTGTTACTATTCCTATTCAGGTCTTGAGCAAAACATCAAAGGCCTGATCTGCAAATGTATACCCTGCCTGCCCTGAATCGATACCCAAACAATTTTAAAGACTTTGTTTTATGCTTCGAGAACTATCCATAAAAAATTTTGCGATCATCGACGATTTAACCATATGTTTTTCAAACGGTCTGACCATACTGAGTGGAGAGACAGGCACGGGCAAGTCGATCATAATCAATGCAGTCAATCTGCTGCTTGGCAGCAGAGCGACTGCAAAGCTCATACGTACAGGGGCCGATACGGCAGAGCTTGAAGCGATATTTCAAATCACGCCTGAAAGCCAAACCGCAAAAATTATTAAAGAAAACGGTTACGATCCTTTTGAAGAGCTCCTGATAAGGAGAAGATACGACTTAAAAACGGGTTTCAGGCGGCAGGACCCAAACCGTCATCACACCTCTGAGTGAAAAAGAACGGGTAAAAGAGATCGCCAGGATGTTGGGGGGTCTTGAAATCACACAAACAACGCTTGAGCATGCCCGAGAGATGCTCGGGATCGTGGACCCAATGAAATGATCGCGGGCAAAGATTCTTTCAGCACACAGTTTTAAATTCAGACTCAATTTTATCTT
>JAFDHS010000348.1 GCA_019308655.1 Deltaproteobacteria bacterium | reverse complement strand
AATCTCGGTATTTTATTTCTATGTGCAGTGCGGAATTCCATGTGCGTAATAGAAATTTTATCTCCATTGTTCTCTATTGCAGGTTCTCCATACCGATTTTTTAACAAAAGAATAAAATAATCTGAACACCGAACATTGACTAGGCAGATATCGAAGGCATGTTTAGTAGTACGATCATTTGGGCTTATTGGGAAATTCGGGTGATTACTAAGATAGCAGTCAAAACGTATGCCTGGAACACGGTCAAAGTTTTCAAGAAGAGAACAAATAATTTCTCTTTCTTTTTCGTTGTCATATACCGTTGAGCTGATAAAAACTTTTTTACTATTTTTTTTTAATGAACTCATAAGCATAGGTTGGAGACGGTTTATGATTTTAAAAACCGAACCACTTATTCACAGAATCTTTTCCCCTGATAACTTGAAAAAAAGGCTATTATCATATAAAGTTTCCTTAATAATTTTTAGCCAAGGAGGCAACATATGTCAAGTTCAAAAGATAAACGCCTGCTTGATGAAGTTCGGGATTACATGAGGCTGAAACATTATTCCATCCACACGGAGAGGGCCTATTGTGACTGGATTAAGCGATTCATCCACTTTCACCAGATGTCTTCAAGAGATGACCTGAAAAACGGTGAGCAAAAAATCGAAGAGTTTTTAACCTACCTTGCCGTAAAAAAGAATGTTGCTCCCGCCACACAGAATCAGGCCATGAACGCCCTTGTCTTTCTATATAAAAGGGTTTTGAAAACTCCATTAAAAGAAGAAATCAATGCTGTACGGGCCGGCAAAAAAACTAATATTCCCATCGTGATGACCCGCGATGAGGTCCGGGAAGTTATGAGTGTCATGGAAGGCGTACCTCAGCTTATCGTGAAATTCCTTTATGGATGCGGGTTGCGTATCATGGAAACGGTCAGACTTCGGGTACAGGATGTTGATTACAAAATGAAAACTGTCATTGTCCGCTCGGGGAAAGGAGCAAAAGACAGGATTACGACCTTTCCGGAGACCATTACCCCTCTTTTACAAAATCATCTGGCCAAAGTTCATATCATTCATAATCAGGATCTTTCCCATGGGTTCGGAGAGGTTTACTTGCCCCATGCCCTTGCAAGGAAGTATCCCAATGCAAACAGAGAATGGAATTGGCAATACGTGTTTCCCTCCAAAAATCTTTCAAAGGATCCAATGACCGGTAAAATCCGCAGACACCATGTTGACCCAAGCGTTGTCAATAAAGCTATTAAGGTGGCTGCCAAAAAAGTCGGTTTAAATAAAAGGATCACATCCCACACATTTCGTCATAGCTTTGCCACCCACCTTCTTGAGAGAGGCACGGATATCCGTACCATTCAAGCCCTATTGGGGCATAAGGATATCTCCACCACCATGATTTATACCCACGTTTTACAGCAAGGAGGGCACGGTGTCGTTAGCCCCCTGGATGATTTATAACCACACAACACCCTGTCCCAATAGTTTCACATTCTCGGATCTGAGACGCATCATTGCCAAGGCCGCCCTGAGTGAGAATTTTGATGCCGTTTACGGCAATTACCTCAAAGCCCTAAAAAAATCTTTCGTCGACACTTTGCTGCGCAAGGTTGCTTGAATCTACAATGCATAATTTCAGTGAAACTTCAGAATTATAATTGACGTTGGTCAAAAAGTGGTCCACTTATTAAATATTGCTTATAAATTTCCATATATTATGAGATTATCAAACCCAAATTAAGCAATTAGCCTTTAGCGGTTAGCTATTAGTTTAATGATTACAAGATGTTTTGCTATTACAAACTTTTACCCGTTGGGCGTATTTTTAATTAACGTAATGTCTTGATTTTTCAAAACTAAACGCTAATGGCTAACAGCTAATCGCTCAACTTAGTTTGTACCCATTGGGACCCTCCATGTTAGAATCAATTCCAAAAGACTGATACAATCACTCGGTCTGGCCTGATACAGTGGTGTTTGAGTACTGGACTACTCCAATATTCCGCGGACGCATACCGGTTTTTGTAACCGTTCATAGGATTACATCGCCCGTTTTACCGCAATCCACCAAGCTGTGAGCGTTTACAGAATGCTGCAGA
>JAFDHS010000347.1 GCA_019308655.1 Deltaproteobacteria bacterium | reverse complement strand
TGAATCTCCCACGCGTTCAAATTCCATTTCCTGAAGAACCCTCAAGAGCCGCACTTGCATTCTATGTGACATTTCTCCAATTTCGTCCAGGAAAATGGTTCCCTGGTGGGCTTTCTGGAATCGACCGGTTTTATCTTTTACCGCACCTGTAAAGGCACCTTTAACATGGCCGAAAAGTTCACTTTCAAGCAGGTTGTCTGATAAGGCTGCGCAGTTTACTTTTACCAGGAGCTTGTCGTTGCGTATGCCCTTACAATGGAGCGCGTTTGCAATCAGCTCTTTGCCGGTTCCACTCTCCCCGGTAATCAGGACCGTAGTTTGAAGATCGGCCAGGTCTTCTATCAATGAATAGATTTCCTGCATTTTCGGGTTCCGGCCGATAATATTATGAAATTGATACCGTTCTTTCAGATTTCGCTCCAGATCAACCAGCTGCGTTTCATCCCGGATAATTAAAATTCCTCCGGACAATATGTCACGATGGTCCAAAAAGGGATAGGTGGTAAGATTTACAACCTGGTTTGAGCGGTGTTTGCAATGGCACTCAAAGCGATGAATTTCAAGGGACTCTTTTTTCATGATTGTTTCTTCAAGAATTTCAAGGCATTTCCCATTACAATCTCTTGTCAGAGCATGAAATTTTTTGCCTATGGCTTTTTTCTTGGAAATCCCGCACAGGGTTTTTGCGGCATTATTGACTTCGATAATGGATAAGTTTTGATCTACAGTAATAATCGCATCTTTGACACTTTTGAAAATAGCCTCCAGGTTTAAACGGTATTTTTCTTTTTCATCAATCAGTGCCTTGTGTCTTAAAGCCATTTTGGCAACACGGACCAATGTGTTCTGTCGCAAAGGTTTGGGAAGATAATCATAGCCTCCCAGCCGAACAGCAGATGAAGCGGTTTCAATGTCAGGGACCCCGGTAAACATCACCACGGGCGATTGAAGATTTCTTCGTTTGATCTCTTTCAGGAGATCAATTCCTGTTTTGCCGTCTAAGATAATGTCCGTGAATATCAAATCAAAATCCGCTTCATTGATTCGGCATAGGGCTTCATTGTAGCTTTCAGCGGTCGTCACCTCATATCCTTCGGCCAACAAAAATTTTTCCAAAGTAAATCTTATGTTTTCCTCGTCATCGACGATTAAAATTTCTGCTTTCATCTGTTAGTTTTTTTATCCTCATCATAGTGCATCGTTACCCTGAAGCAGGCCTGAAAATTATCTAAACAGATCAGATTCCCAACCCACTATTTCAAAGTTGATTGAGCAATGGGAAGTTCGATGATAACCTTGGTAAATTCTCCTTTGATACTATCTATTTTCAGATGACCACCATGATCACTGATAATGCCGTGGCTGATACTTAAACCCAGTCCTGTTCCTTTTTCGGTTGGTTTGGTTGAAAAAAATGGGTCCATAACCTTTTCCCTTATATTTGAGGGGATACCGATACCTTTATCCAAAAAGATGATGCGAACACAGGGGCGGCCATCAAGGGTTGATTCCTCACACAGAATTTGAAGAATTTTATTTTTGTGCGCTTCAGGAAATCTCTGGTTTAAAGCATACCGTGCATTGTGAATGATATTAAGAAAAACCTGTTCAATTTGTTGAAAGTTGCCGATAATTTCGGAAAAATTTGAAAGAGTATTAACTTTTAAGTTAATACCGTCCTTCCGTAATTGAACCTCTGTCAAAGCAAATGTATCAACCAGTATTTCATTGAGGTTTATGGGATTTTTTTGGCGGTTGTCTTTACGGGCAAAAGAAAGAAGACTGCTTACTATATTGGCAATACGATCACCCTCTTTAACAATTCTGTTAGCGATATCATATTCCAGGCTTTTCGGGTCACTTTTATTGATCAATAACTGAGCAAGGTTGATAATGCCATTTATAGGGTTGTTGATTTCATGCGCTACACCGGCGGCCAGTTCACCGATCGACGCCAAATGAGCTGCCCGCATTGTTTCGGCCTGCAACTTTTTTATTTCGGTTATATCGTGAAAAATCGCTATAACCATTTGGGGGCGGCCATCCTCATACGATTTATACACATTTGTTGTTACCAGGAAGTTCATTTGATTCCCGTTG
>JAFDHS010000346.1 GCA_019308655.1 Deltaproteobacteria bacterium | reverse complement strand
TCACATGGTCCGGGCCAGGGTGAGGACATCAACATATTTGGCTCCGCCACCCATTAAAATTTTTGCGCATTCATCCACAGTTGCCCCTGTGGTATAAACGTCATCAACAAGGAGTATCCTTTTGCCTTTGACCCGTTCTGAGTCACTAAGGGAAAAAGCATCTTTCATATTCAGCCTTCGCTTATCACGATCCAAACCGACCTGCGGTTCGGTCCACTTGTTTCTTACAAGAATATCTCTGCCGATTTCAAAAAAAGGCAAATTCATATCCAGGGCCTGTGCCATGCCCACCCAGTTTCTGATTAAAAAAAACGCCTGATTAAATCCCCGCTTCCTGAACCTTCTTACATGAAGTGGAACAGGCACGACAAGATCCATACCCTCCTCCCCATCATTCCCCTCTTTATAATAAAAGTTTATAAACAGAGCAAAAAGGAGCTTCTCCAAGGGGTTTGCGAGCTGAATTTTTTCTTTATACTTGAAACAATGGATCAGCGGTCTCAGTGTTTTATCATAAATACCGACCGCCCTGGCTTTTCTGTATCGCTTTGTAGAACTCAGACACGGGCCGCAAAGATGGTCGTCCCCTTCCCGACTCCTGAACATGGCGCCACACTTTAGACAAAGGGGAGATTCAACCGGTGAAAAGCCCTTGGAACAAGCGGGACACAAAAAGGATTCCATGAGCATATTGAAGATAAAAGTTCGATCCCTGCTAAAAACACCCCCCCCCTGAAAATCTTTTCCACAACTGGGGTATCCTTTGTGATCTACCGGATGAAAAAAAGATCCGCACACCAGACACCGGGTGGGAAACAAAGCCTCTCTTAAGGATTCGGCAATGCGGATCAACACATCCAAACGGTCTCTAAGCAAATTTTTTAACAATCCATTGACCGAATTCCGAGCACTTCACTTCTTTTGCACCTTCGATCTGGCGAGCCAGGTCATAGGTAACTGTCCCCTCTTTTATGGTGGACTGAAGTGATTTCCTGATTAATGCTGCAGCCTCATTCCATCCCATATAATCGAGCATCATTGCCCCTGAAAGAATCAAGGAACTCGGATTTACTTTATCCATTCCCGCATATTTGGGTGCCGTACCGTGGGTTGCTTCAAAAACCGCACATTTATCACCAATATTTGCACCGGGGGCCATACCGAGCCCGCCGACCTGGGCGGCAAGTGAATCCGAAAGGTAATCTCCATTCAAGTTAGGCGTGGCAATAACATGGTATTCCTCAGGCCGAAGCAGTACCTGCTGAAAGAGCATATCGGCAATACGGTCTTTTATGACGACGGTCCCCTCCGGTTGTTTACCGTTGTATTGATCATAAAGTTGGGCTTCGGTTATGGTCTTGTCGCCAAACATTTCCTTAGCGACTTCGTAGCCCCAGGTTCTGAAGGCACCCTCGGTAAACTTCATAATATTACCTTTATGCATCAGAGTAACACTTGGGAGGCCGTGGTTGATTGCATATGAAATTGCCCTTGCCACAAGCCTCTTGGTATTTTTTGCGCTCATGGGCTTTATGCCTATGCCGGCGTTCTCCGGCAGCTTTGCACCCATCTTTTCCCTGAGAAATGCGATGACACTTTCCGCCTCATCACTTCCCGCTTCCCATTCAATACCGGCATATAAATCTTCCGTATTTTCACGAAAAATGACCATATCAACTTTTTCAGGAAATTTCATGGGGCTTGGGACCGGGTCGATATATTTTACAGGACGAACGCATGCATAAAGATCCAGGTTTTGCCGTATGGCAACATTTAAACTTCTGATCCCTTTTCCAACAGGCGTCGTCAAAGGGCCTTTTATGGCAACGACATGCTCTTCTATCGTCTTCAGTGCTTTTTCGGAAAGCCATTCGCCTGTCTTTTGATACCCTTTTTCTCCTGCATAAATTTCAACCCAATCTATCTTCCTATTTCCCCCATATACAGCTTGAACGGCGCCATCCGGACCGATCCCGTCCCCTTCAATAAAAGGAATCAAGGGAAAATCAGGGACGTTTAACGTCCCATCATTGTTTCTTATGATTATAGCCTTATGTTTCATATTATAAAATCCTTTCCGACTTACTTTGGCATAACTTCCGCTGCCTGAATGCCTCATACATGACAACCGCCCCGGCTACCGAGGCATTAAGAGAATCTACCGGCCCGGCCTGGGGAATTGAGATCAAAAAGTCGCAATTTTTTTTATGGGGAATTGAGATCAAAAAGTCGCAATTTTTTTTAACAAGGGGGCGAATGCCGGTACCCTCTCCACCAACAACAAGAGCGACAGAGGATATCAAGTCACTGGCATAAAGAGATTTATCCGCACTTCTATCCATCCCCACAATCCATATCCCCTTTTCCTTCAAAAGCTTAACCGTGTTTACCATATTGGTTACCCGTGCAAGGCAAACATGCTCAAGGGCCCCTGCAGAAGCCTTGGATACGGCCGGCGTAGGAGATGCTGCCCTGTCCTTTGGAATAATAATGCCGTCGATGCCGACACCTAGTGCAGTCCTCACCAGAGCTCCCAAATTATGAGGATCCAAAACATTATCGAGCAACAATAAAAAATATTTTTTATCAACAGATTGGATTTTATCAACGATATCGGAAAATCCGGTGAAAGGATACGGACTTACACCGGCTCCGACCCCCTGATGATAATCACTCCCTGTTATGGATTTAAGTTGTGCGTCCTTTACAGTCCTTACAGGAATTTTTTGTCTTTGGGCAAGCATCACCACCTGGGATAAACGTTTTGCAGGTCTTTGCCCGACAACATAAATCTCATAAAATTTTCTCCTGCCTGCCTTCAGGGCTTCAAACACAGGATGAATCCCATAGAGGATTTCGGTTTTTTGTTTTTTCAAACCTTGTTGTCCATACCCAAGCGATATTTTTTTATAATAGATAATAATTGATCAATAGCTTCCGGCAGCTTATCATTTACAATAAGATGGCGGTAAAGATCTTTTTTTGCCATCTCTTTTTCCGCGTTTTTTATTCGTTTTAAAATAGTATCCTTGCTGTCAGCACCTCTTGATTCCAGACGTTTTTTTAAGATGTCAAGGGAAGGCGGCATGATAAATATCGTTACGCTGTCGGGATATCGCTTTAAAATCTGCGCCGTACCCTGAACGTCTATATCAAGAAGAATATCATGACCCAGCGAAAGTTTTTTGTCCATAAATTCAGCGGATGTACCGTAAAAATTGCCATGGACTTCAGCCCACTCGGCCCATTTATCCTCTTTTATTTTTTCTTTAAATTCCTCTTTTGGGATAAAATAATAATCAACACCGTCCTGTTCATTTGCCCGGGGCTTCCTTGTTGTATATGATATGGAATACAGCATATCTGCAAACCGGCTAAGAAGCGCCTTGCAAAGCGTTGTTTTACCTGCTCCCGATGGTGCGGAAATAATAAAAAGACGGTCCCGGTTAGAGATCACCTTTTTTTCATTTTTTATAAACCCTTGTTCCATCTACCGATCCCGTATGATAAATTTATTCATCCTGCCCAAGCATGGTATAGCGTTGTGATATTGTTTCCGACTGAATAGCCGAAAGGACGACATGATTACTGTCCATAATAATTATGGAACGGGTCCTTCGGCCATGTGTCGCATCGACGAGGCGTTTGTCCTCCTTGGCATCATCTTTCAGGCGCTTCATGGGAGCGGAATTCGGAGAGACAATCGCAACAACCCGCTCGGCAACCACAGTACTTCCAAAACCTATATTCAACAAACTCTGCTCCATATTAATTATTTACCACTCCTATCATTTCTATTCCACATTCTGTACCTG